>CBDUGF010000016.1:0-45507 GCA_965366835.1 uncultured Rhodobacterales bacterium | reverse complement strand
GCGGGCTATCAGGTGGAATATTCCTCGACCCCGTTCCTGCTGTTCATGATCGGCGAATATGTCGCCATCGTGCTGATGTGCGCGCTGATCTCGCTGCTGTTTTTCGGCGGCTGGCTGTCGCCGATCCCGGGGCTGCCGGATGGCATCCTGTGGTTCTTCGGCAAGATCGTGTTCTTCTTCTTCATCTTCTCGATGGTGAAGGCGATCACCCCGCGCTATCGCTACGACCAGCTGATGCGGCTGGGCTGGAAAGTGTTCCTGCCGTTCTCGCTGTTCTGGGTTGTCTTCGTGGCATTTGCCGCAAAATTCGAATGGTTCTGGGGCGTTTACGCGCGCTGGGGCATGGGAGGCTGAGCATGGCCAACACCACCACCAAGATCGACTATAAACGCGCGGTCGGGTATTTCCTGCTGACCGACTTCTTTAAGGGCTTCGCGCTTGGCATGAGGTATTTCTTCGCGCCCAAGGCGACGCTGAACTATCCGCATGAGAAGGGGCCGCTTTCCCCGCGATTTCGCGGCGAACATGCGCTGCGCCGTTACCCCAATGGCGAGGAACGCTGCATCGCCTGCAAGCTCTGCGAGGCGATCTGCCCGGCGCAGGCCATCACTATCGACGCAGAGCCCCGTGAGGATGGCAGCCGCCGCACCACGCGCTACGACATCGACATGACGAAGTGCATCTATTGCGGCTTCTGCCTGGAGGCCTGCCCGGTCGATGCCATCGTCGAGGGGCCGAATTTCGAATACGCCACAGAGACCCGCGAGGAGCTGTTTTACGACAAGGCCAAGCTTCTGGCCAACGGCGACCGCTGGGAGGCCGAAATTGCCCGCAACCTCGAACTGGATGCACCCTACAGATGAGCGACGCGAAAACCCCTTTCGAGCTGATGATGCAGCAGGCGCAGGAGATGGCGAAGGCCTTCAATCCGGCGCTGGAATCCTTCTCGCCAAAGGGGTTCGAGAACCTCTGGCCGACCATGCCGAAAGAGGCGATGGAAATGTTTTTCGGCAAGGGCATGTCGAAAGACGGGCTCGACGCCAAGACCCGCCTGCTGCTGACGCTGGCCGGGCTGACCATGCAGGGCGCGCAGGCCGAAACGCCGCTGCGCATGACCGTGCGCCACGCCATCGAGGCGGGGGCGACCAAGGAAGAGATTGCCGAGACCATCGCGCAGATGTCGATGTTCGCCGGCATTCCCGCCATGACCAAGGCCATGGAACTGGCCAAATCGGTGATGGACGATCTGGAGGATGACAAGACATGACAGTTGCAGGCCTTGCGTTTTACCTCTTTGCGCTGTCCGCCCTCGCCGGCGGGCTGTTTACCGTGCTGAGCCGCAACCCGGTGCATTCGGTGCTGTGGCTGATCCTGGCCTTCATGTCGTCGGCCGGGCTGTTCGTGCTGCTCGGGGCCGAGTTCGTGGCGATGCTTCTGATCATCGTCTATGTCGGCGCGGTGATGGTGCTGTTCCTGTTTGTGGTGATGATGCTGGACGTGGATTTTGCCGAACTGAAGGCGGGGATGGCGCAATACATGCCGATCGCGCTGGCCATCGGCATCGTGTTGCTGATGCAGCTGGGCCTGGCCTTTGGCGACTGGCACGTGGCCGATGGGGCCGAGGCTGCGCGGCGCGCCGTGGCGCCCGAGGGGGTGGAGAATACCGCCGCTCTGGGTGTGCTGCTCTATGACCAGTATTTCCTCTTGTTCCAGCTCGCCGGGCTGATCCTGCTGGTCGCCATGATCGGCGCCATCGTCCTGACCCTGCGCCACCGCGAGGGCATCAAGCGCCAGAACGTGCATGTGCAGATGTGGCGCGATCCGGCGACGGCGATCGAGATGAAGGACATCGAACCGGGGCAGGGGCTGTGAAATCAACCGCCGTCATATCGATGGGGCTGGCGCTGGCCGTGGGGCTGGGCGCGACCGGGGCTGAGGCACTGACGCCGCCGCTGCCGTGCCTCAACGAGATCGAAGACGGCATGGGTGTCGATAATGTCATGACCTTCGGCCATTCCGACAGCGGTTTCACCGTCGAGGACTACACGTTTGTCGGCAGTCAGACCTCGGCCAGCCTGCCCGCGGCGCTGACGAAATTCTATGGCGGGCGGGTTGTCGAATGCCGCAGCGGCAAGATCGTGGCGGTGAATTATCAGCGCGGCGAGGCGATCCAGCAATCGCTGAGCGCGACCGAGTTTCTGCGCGCCGCGGTTCAGGGCGAAAGGCGCATCCGCTTCAACGATGTGCAACGCGCGGCCAAGGCCGTGTTCGGCGAGGATGTCATGGTGCTTCGCGAGACCGAAGAGACCTGTGGCTGCAACTATTATTTTCCGTCGCTGCGACCCAAGTCGCTGGCGCCGTACCAACAAGACTAGCAAGGGCCGCGAAAGGCTCAGCAAAGGAACCGAGGGACGACATGATCGGACTTGAACACTATCTGACGGTGGCGGCTGTGCTGTTCGTCATCGGCATTTTCGGGCTCTTCCTCAACCGGAAGAACGTGATCATCCTTCTGATGAGCATCGAATTGATGCTGCTCGCGGTCAATATCAACCTGGTGGCGTTTTCCAGCTTTGCCGGCGATCTGGTCGGGCAGGTGTTCACGCTGTTCGTGCTCACGGTCGCGGCTGCCGAGGCGGCCATCGGGCTTGCCATCCTTGTCGTCTTCTTCCGCAACCGCGGCACCATCGACGTCGAAGACGTCAACGTGATGAAAGGGTAAGTGACCATGGAAACCATTATCCTTTTCTCGCCGTTGGTGGCCGCGATCATTGCCGGCTTCTTCTGGCGCGTGATCGGCGAGACGGCGGCGCAATGGCTGACCACGGGCGTGTTGTTCCTGGCCTGCGGCTTGAGCTGGATCGTGTTCCTGGGCCATGACGGCAGCACCCAGCATATCGAGGTGATGCGCTGGATCCAGTCGGGCAGCCTCGACACCTCCTGGGGGCTGCGCATCGACCGGCTGACCGCGATCATGCTGATCGTCGTCACCACCGTCTCGGCGCTGGTTCACCTCTATTCCATCGGCTACATGGCCCATGACGAGAACTGGAGCGAGGGCGAGCACTACAAGGCGCGCTTCTTTGCCTATCTCAGCTTCTTCACCTTCGCGATGCTGATGCTGGTGACCGCCGACAACCTGGTGCAGATGTTCTTCGGCTGGGAAGGCGTCGGCGTGGCCTCGTATCTGCTGATCGGGTTTTATTACAAGAAACCGAGCGCCAATGCCGCCGCGATCAAGGCTTTCGTGGTCAACCGGATCGGCGATTTCGGCTTTGCTCTGGGCATTTTCGGGCTGTTCTACCTGGTCGACAGCATCCGCATGGACGACATCTTTGCCGCCGCTCCGGCGCTGGCCGAGACGCAGATCGCGTTCCTGTGGACCGAGTGGAACGCGGCCAACCTGCTAGCCTTCCTGTTGTTCGTGGGTGCGATGGGCAAGTCGGCGCAGCTCTTCCTGCACACCTGGCTGCCGGATGCGATGGAAGGCCCGACGCCCGTATCGGCGCTGATCCATGCCGCGACGATGGTGACGGCGGGGGTATTCCTGGTCTGCCGGATGTCGCCGCTGATCGAATATGCGCCCGAGGCCAAGACCTTCATCGTCTATATCGGCGCTTCGACCGCCTTCGTCGCGGCCACGATCGGCCTCGTTCAGAACGACATCAAGCGCGTCATCGCATATTCGACAATGAGCCAGCTCGGCTACATGTTCGTGGCTGCGGGCGTCGGGGTTTACAGCGTGGCGATGTTCCACCTCTTCACCCACGCGTTCTTCAAGGCGATGCTGTTTCTCGGTGCCGGTTCGGTGATCACCGCGATGCATCACGAGCAGGACATGCGCAACTATGGCAACCTGCGCAAGAAGATCCCCTATACATTCTGGGCGATGATGATCGGCACGCTGGCGATCACCGGGGTGGGCATTCCGCTCACCGCGATCGGCTTTGCCGGGTTCCTTTCCAAGGATGCGATCATCGAGAGCGCCTTTGCCGGCACCCAGGGCGGCTTCGGCTTCTGGGCGCTGGTGATCGCGGCGCTGTTCACCAGCTTTTACAGCTGGCGGCTGATGTTCATGACCTTCTATGGCAAGGCGCGCGGCGACAAGCATACCCACGAGCACGCCCATGAAAGCCCGATGGTGATGATCGTGCCGCTGGGGGTTCTGGCGCTGGGCGCGGTCTTTGCCGGGATGGTTTGGTATGGCTCGTTCTTTGGCAGTCACGATCAGGTCAACAAGTTCTTCGGCATTCCGACCCATGCCGAAGCCGTTGCCGGGCATGGCGAGGCCGCGGCAACTGGGACGGATGACCAGCACGCGGCAAGCGACACGACCGAAGCGCAGGGCGACGATCATGCCACGACGACGGCCGATGCGGGCCACGCGCCGGCGGCTGATGCAACCCAGGGCACGGCGCCCGAAGGGGCGATCTTCATGCACCCGGACAATCATGTGATGGACGATGCGCACCACGCGCCCGCCTGGGTCAAGGTGAGCCCGTTCATCGCCATGCTGATCGGTCTGGCGACCGCGTTCTGGTTCTATATCGTCAACCCGGAGATGCCCAGGCGGCTGGCCGAGATGCAGCGCCCGCTCTATCTCTTCCTGCTCAACAAGTGGTATTTCGACGAGATCTACGAGTTCCTGTTCGTCAATCCGGCCAAGGCGATCGGCCGCTTCCTGTGGAAACGCGGCGATGGCGATGTGATCGACGGCACGCTCAACGGTGTGGCGATGGGCGCCGTGCCCTGGTTCACCCGCCTCGCCGGTCGGGCGCAATCGGGATATATCTTTACCTATGCCTTCGCCATGGTGATCGGGGTCGTTGTCCTTATCACCTGGATGGTTCTGAGCGGAGGAGCCCGCTGATGGACAACCTGCTTTCCATTGTCACCTTCATCCCGGCGCTGGCGGCGCTGATCCTGGGCGTGTTCCTGCGCGGCGAGGACGAGGCGGCGCAGCGCAACGCCAAGTGGGTGGCGCTGCTGGCTACCGGCCTCACCTTCCTGGTGTCGCTGTTCATCCTGGCGCAGTTCGATCCCGGCAATACCGGCTTCCAGATGGTGGAAGAGCGCGAATGGCTGCTGGGGCTGCAATACAAGATGGGGGTCGACGGCATTTCGGTGCTGTTTGTGCTGCTGACCACCTTCATGATGCCGCTGACGATCTGGGCGAGCTGGGGTGTGACCGACCGGGTCAAGGAATACATGATCGCCTTCCTGGTGCTGGAAACCCTGATGCTGGGCGTGTTCATGGCGCTCGACCTGGTACTGTTCTACCTGTTCTTCGAGGCCGGGCTCATCCCGATGTTCCTGATCATCGGCATCTGGGGCGGCAAGGAGCGGATCTATGCCAGCTTCAAGTTCTTCCTCTACACCTTCCTCGGCTCGGTCTTGATGCTGGTCGCCATGGTCGGCATGTTCTCGGATGCGGGTACCACCGATATGGTGCAGCTTCTGAAACATGATTTCGGCTCGGAGACCTTCTCCTTGTGGGGCTTCCAGATCGTCGGCGGCATGCAGACGCTGCTCTGGCTGGCCTTTTTCGCCTCTTTCGCGGTGAAGATGCCGATGTGGCCGGTGCATACCTGGCTGCCCGACGCCCACGTTCAGGCGCCGACCGCCGGTTCGGTGGTGCTGGCGGCGATCCTGCTGAAGATGGGCGGCTATGGCTTCCTGCGGTTCAGCCTGCCGATGTTCCCGGTCGCCTCGGAGTTGCTGGCGCCGCTGATCTTCTGGATGAGCGCCATCGCCATCGTCTATACCTCGCTGGTGGCGCTGGTGCAGGACGACATGAAAAAGCTGATCGCCTACAGCTCGGTCGCGCATATGGGCTATGTCACCATGGGCATTTTCGCGGCCAACCAGCAGGGCATCGACGGGGCGATCTTCCAGATGCTCTCTCACGGCTTCATCTCGGGCGCGCTGTTTCTCTGCGTCGGGGTGATCTATGACCGGATGCACACCCGCGAGATCGACGCCTATGGCGGGCTGGTCAACCGGATGCCGGCCTATGCGCTGATCTTCATGTTCTTCACCATGGCCAATGTCGGCCTGCCCGGAACCTCGGGCTTTGTCGGCGAATTCCTGGTTTTGATGGGGATCTTCCAGGTCAACACCTGGGCGGCGGCGGTGGCCACTTCGGGCGTGATCCTGAGCGCGGGTTATGCGCTCTGGCTCTACCGCCGGGTCGTGTTCGGCGATCTGATCAAGGAGAGCCTGAAGACCATCAAGGACATGAACGGGCGCGAGAAGGCGATTTTCGCGCCGCTGGTGGCGATGACGCTGCTGCTCGGGGTCTACCCGGCGCTTGTGACCGATATCATCGGCCCCTCTGTCGAGGCGCTGATCGGCAATTATGAGACCGCGCTGGCGGAGGCTCATGCCTCCACCAAAGTCGCGGCCTCGCACTGACGGAGAGAGAGATGATCCAGGCTGATCTGAATGTTATCCTGCCCGAGATTGTTCTCTCGCTTTATGCGATGGGCGCGCTGATCGGGGCGGTTTACAGCGGCAAGGACAAGCTGGCCGCACCGCTGATCTGGGCCACGGCGGCGCTGATGGCGGCGCTGGGCCTGTGGATCGGGATGACCGGGACCGGCGCGAGGCCGGCCTTTGGCGGCATGTTCATCGACGATGGCTTTGCCCGCTTTGCCAAGGTGACGATCCTGTTGAGCGCCGCCGCTGTGCTGGTCATGGGGCAGGACTACATGGCCCGGCGCAACATGCTGAAATTCGAATACCCCATTCTCGTGACACTGAGCGCCGTGGGCATGATGATGATGGTTTCGGCGGGCGATCTGATGGCGCTCTACATGGGGCTCGAGCTGCAATCGCTGGCGCTTTACGTGGTGGCGGCGATGCGACGCGACAGCCTGCGCTCGACTGAGGCGGGGCTGAAATATTTCGTGCTCGGGGCGCTCAGTTCGGGGATGCTGCTCTATGGCGCCTCGCTGACCTATGGCTATGCCGGCACCACGCTGTTTTCCGGCATCATCGCGGCGGCGGGCGAGGGCCATGCCTCGATCGGGCTGCTGCTCGGGCTGATCTTCCTGATGACCGGGCTGGCGTTCAAGGTCTCCGCCGTGCCGTTCCACATGTGGACGCCGGATGTCTATGAGGGCTCGCCGACGCCGGTGACCGCGTTCTTTGCCACGGCGCCGAAAATGGCCGCCATGGCGCTGTTTGCGCGGGTGCTGCACGATGCCTTTGGCGGGGTCAGCGCGGATTGGAGCCAGGTGCTGGCGATCCTGTCGCTGCTGTCGATGTTCCTCGGTGCGGTGGCGGCGATCGGGCAGACCAATATCAAGCGCCTGATGGCCTATTCCTCGATCGCGCATATGGGGTTTGCGCTGATGGGGCTGGCGGCGGGGACCGCCTTTGGCGTGCAGGCGATGCTGATCTACATGGCGATCTATGTGACGATGAATGTCGGCACCTTCGCCTTCATCCTCAGCATGGAGCGCGATGGTGTGCCGGTGAGCGATATCGCGTCGCTCAACCAATATGCCAAGCGCGAGCCGGGGCGGGCTCTGGCAATGCTGATCCTGCTGTTTTCGCTCGCCGGGGTGCCGCCACTGGTCGGATTCTTCGGCAAGTTCTATGTGCTGCGCGCCGCCTATGAGGGCGGGCTGGCCTGGCTGGCGGTGGCCGGTGTGATCGCGAGCGTGATCGGCGCGTTCTATTACCTGCGCATCGTCTATTTCATGTATTTCGGCGAGGAGGGCGACGCGCTCGACAAGGGCCGGGCCTCGGTCGCCTGGGTGTTCCTGATGGTGAGTGCGGCGATCATGCTGGTCGGGGTCGTGAACCTGTTCGGGGTCGAAACCATGGCGCAGGCGGCGGCGGCGGCGCTGGTCAACTGATCGCCACAATGAGTTTTGCAGAGCGCCCGCTTCACCGGCGGGCGCTTTGATTTTGGAAGGCGCGGGATTTGGATATTTCTGGCAAGATGAAGCGGAGGCGCGGGGAATGAGCGGCTGGCCGCAGGGCTATGGGCGCCGGGTGCTTGACGAGGTTGATAGCACCATGGCCGAGGCGGCGCGGATCGCACCCGATCTGGCCGGGCCGGAATGGATCCTGGCGCGGCGCCAGACTGCGGGGCGGGGCCGGCGCGGGCGGGCCTGGCGCGACCCCGAGGGCAATCTGGCCGCCACGCTGGTGATGCACCCGAGTGAGCCGGCAGGGCAGGTCGCGCTGCGCTCGTTCGTGGCGGCGCTGGCGCTGTTCGATGCCTGCGTGGCGGCGACCGGGCGGGCCGAGGGGCTGGCGCTGAAATGGCCCAATGATGTGCTCTTGAACGGCGGCAAGCTGGCCGGGATATTGCTGGAAAGCAGCGGGCAGGCGGGCGCGATCAGCTATCTGGCCATCGGCATCGGGGTCAACCTGTCGCATGTACCCGAGACAGTGGAGGAGGGCGCGCTGCGCCCGGTGTCGCTGAAGGGGGAGACCGGCGTGGCGATCGGGCCGGAGGATTTTCTGGAGCTGCTGGCGGGCGCCTATGCCAAGCGCGAGCAGGCGTTTCGCAGCTATGGATTTCAGCCGATCCGCGAGGCCTGGCTGGCGCGGGCGGCGCGGCTGGGCGAGGAGATCACGGCGCGCACGGCGAAGGACGCAACCACCGGCCGGTTCGAGACGGTGGACGAGACCGGCAATCTTGTTCTATCCACCCCCAGGGGCCGCGTGGCGATTGCCGCGGCCGACATATTCTTTTGAGAGGACGCACATATGCTTCTGTGCATTGATTGCGGCAACACGAATACGGTATTTTCGATCTGGGACGGGGAGAAGTTTCTCTGCACCCTGCGCACATCGACCCATCATGGCCGCACCGCGGATGCCTATTTCACATGGTTTTCGACGCTGGTGAAACATTACAAGATCGAGACCGACATTACCGAGGTGATCATCTCGTCAACGGTGCCGCGGGTGGTGTTCAACCTGCGCGTCTTTGCCGACCGGTTCTTCGGCTGCCGCCCGCTTGTCGTGGGCAAGCCCGAATGCCTGTTGCCGCATGAACCGCGGGTCGATGCCGGCACCCAGGTGGGGCCGGACCGGCTGGTCAATACCGCGGGCGCGTTCGATCGGCATGGCGGCGATATCATCGTGGTGGATTTCGGCACCGCGACGACGTTCGACGTGGTCTCCAGGGACGGCAACTATATCGGCGGAGTGATCGCGCCGGGGGTGAACCTGAGCCTAGAGGCGCTGCACATGGCGGCGGCGGCGCTGCCGCATGTCGATATCGCCACGCCGCAGAAGGTGATCGGGACCAACACCGTGGCCTGTATCCAGTCGGGCATTTTCTGGGGCTATGTCGGCCTCGTCAAGGAAATCTGCGCGCGTATCAAGGACGAGCGCGCGCGCGACATGCAGGTGATCGCCACCGGCGGGCTGGCGCCGCTATTCCAGCAATCCGAGGATCTCTTTGACGCGCTCGAAGAGGATCTGACCATGCACGGGCTGACCGTGATCCATAACTACAACAAAGAGCAGGGCAATATATGAGCCGGAACCGTTTGATCTACCTCCCGCTGGGGGGCGCCGGCGAGATCGGCATGAATGCCTATGTCTATGGCTATGGGCCGGCCGGCAAGGAGCGGCTGATCCTGGTCGATCTGGGGCTGACCTTTCCGGACATGGACACATCGCCCGGGGTCGATCTGATCCTGCCGGACATGAGCTGGCTGATCCAGAACAAGGACCGGCTGGAGGCGATCTTCATCACCCATGCGCATGAGGATCATGTCGGCGCCGTGGCGCGGTTTCCGGCGCTTCTGGATGTGCCGGTCTATGCCCGCGCCTTCACCGCGCATCTGGCGCGGCTGAAGATGGAGGAGGCGGGGCTGGTCCCGCGGCTGGTCAAGACCGTGTCGGCCTGGCCCGAAACCGTGCAGGCGGGGCCGTTCACGGTGGGATTCGTGCCGGTGTCGCATTCGATCCCGGAAAGCGCCGGGCTGGTGATCGACAGCCCGGATGGCCGCCTGGTGCATTCGGGAGATTTCAAGATCGATCACACGCCGGTTGTGGGCGAGCCGTTTGACGAGGCGCTCTGGCAGGAGATCGCCCAGCCCGGGGTGCGCGCGCTGATGTGCGATTCGACCAATGTGTTCTCGCCCAAGCCGGGCCGCTCGGAGGCCGAGCTGCCCGAGCAGATCGCCAAGCTGTTTGCCGAGTCCAAGGGCATGGTTGTGGCCACAACATTCGCCTCCAACGTGGCGCGGGTGAAAACCCTGGCCGAGGCGGCGGAGCGGGCCGGGCGCACGGTCTGCCTGATGGGGCGGGCGATGCTGCGGATGATCGAGGCGGCGCTGGAAACCGGCGTGCTGAGCGGCTTTCCCCGGGTGATCGCGCCCGACGAGGCGGTATCGGTGCCGCGCGAGAACCTCTGCCTGCTGGTCACCGGCAGCCAGGGCGAGCGGCGGGCGGCGAGCGCGCAGCTGGCGCGGGGCAAGTTCAACGGCATCACGATGAAGGAGGGCGATCTGTTCCTGTTCTCCTCCAAGACCATTCCCGGCAACGAGCGCGGCGTGATCCGGGTGATGAACCAGTTTTCCGAGATGGGCGTCGATGTCGTCGATGAAAGCAACGGCTTCTATCACGTCTCGGGCCATGCCAACCGGCCCGACCTGGCCAAGATGCACGATCTGATCGACCCGCAGATGGTGATCCCGATGCATGGCGAACACCGGCATCTGCGCGAGCATGTGAAGCTGGCCAGAAGCAAGCGGCGGCAGGGGATCGTCGCGGTCAACGGCATGATGATCGACCTGTCCGGCAATGAGCCGACGGTGGCGGAATACATCGAGACCGGGCGCACCTATCTCGATGGCTCGGTGCAGATCGGGGCGCTGGACGGGATCGTGCGCGACCGGATCCGGATGGCTCTGAACGGTCATGTGGTGGTGACGCTGATCCTCGACGAGAAGGATGAGCCGCTGGGCGATCCGTGGTGCGAGACCATGGGGCTGGCCGAGACCGGGCGTTCGCGCACGCCGCTGGTCGAGGTTCTCGAGGCCGATCTGAGCCAGTTTCTGGGCCGGGCCAGCGAGAAGACGCTGGCCAATGATGAAAAGCTCGAACAGGAGCTGAAACGCATCGTGCGCAAGACGTCGCAGGACGAAATCGGCAAGAAACCGGAAGTGACGGTGGTAACCTCGCGGCTGGTCTGAGGCAGGGGAGCGGCGGGCTGCGGGCGCCCCGTCGCCATCGCGCAGGTCGGGCAGATGGCGCATCTCCCGGCGCCGCGCGCAGGCTTTCTGGCCGATGGCGAGGAGTCGAATGCGACGCGGCAGATGTCGAAATCAGAAAAGACCTGCCGCGCAGTCGCCTCTTTGCTTGGCGGAAAGCGGGAGGAGGCGTGCAATGGGATATGCGGCGAGAGATCTGATCGACCTGAGGCGTTACCCGATCCATGACCGCGGCGCGCTCAGTGAGGTGCTGGCGCGGGTGCGGGCGGATTTGCAGCGCGATGGCTGCGCGGTCCTGAAGGGATTCCTGACCCAAGAGGGCATCGAAGCGGCTGTGGCCGAGGCGGAAGCGGCCTCGGGCGGGGCGCATCGTTCGTTCAACCGGACCAATGCCTATTTCACCGCGGAGGATGACAGCCTGCCCGCGACCGATCCGCGGCGGCAATATTTCGAGCGCTCGAATGCCTTCATCCCGGCGGATAATTTTGCCCCGGAAGGCGCGCTGAGAACGGTCTATGACGCGCCGGGGTTCGATGCCTTCATCCGGATGTGTCTGGAGGAGCCGGAGAACCGGTTTTTCCGCTACGCCGATCCGCTGGCCGATGTGATCGTCAATATGGCGGAAGAGGGTAACGGCTTTCCCTGGCATTTCGACACCAACAATTTCACCGTGACGCTGGCGTTGCAGAATGCCGAAAGCGGCGGGGCCTTCGAATATTCTGCGAATATTCGCGACGCTGCGGATGAGCATTTCGGCGCGGTGTCGGAGGTTCTGGACGGGAAATCGAAGCGGGTGAAGCGGCTGGTGCTGGAGCCGGGGGATTTGCAGATTTTCCGGGGCCGGTATTCGCTGCATCGGGTGGCACCGCTCAAGGGCGCGCGGCGGCGCTATGTCGCGATCTTCTCTTACGTGGAAGAGCCGGGGATGGTGGGTGCGCCCGAGCGCACCCGGCAACTCTATGGCCGGGTCTTGCCGATCCATCTGGAGCGGGCGGGGCTGCGGGCGGATGCGCTGATCGACTGAACCGCTGCCGGCGCGGGCTATGTCAGAAGGTGAGGCGCAACTGCGGCCCGCCGCTCGGATGGGTCTCGATTGCCTTGCCTAGGGTGCCGGTGACGCAGGTGTCGGAATGCCATCCGTTGCGCACATCGTGATCTAAGCGCCGGCCAGCGCGCCGTTGCCGATATGTCTGCGGGTCTTTGGCGCCAGCAGGGCGCCGCAGATCAGTCGGTGCGGCGGTCGTCGAAGCTCTGCGCGATGAAGCCCGGCAGGTGATCGCCCAGCCCGACGGTCTTGTTGCCGGATCGGCCATCATTGTCGGATGATCTTCCGCCACGGCGCCCACGGGATTTCCCCGAGGAGTCAGCCGGTTGTTCGGGCTTCGCGGCGGGCGTAGGCTCCGCTTTCTCGGCTCTCTCGACCCGATCGACCTGTTCTACCCGTTCGACCTTATCGGCCTTTTGTGCCGGCTCGGAGCGGGAGCGGGAACGCGACCGGCTGCGGGTTCTGGGCTCTGGACGTGCATCATCATCTGGCGACGTGTCGGCGGGGACGCCGTCTTGCAGCATGTTGTCGAGGCGCGGGATCTCTTTCTGAATCAGACGTTCGATATCGGCGAGGTTGCGCTCGTCGCGCGGGATGCAGATCATCATCGTCTTGCCGGCACGACCGGCGCGGCCGGTGCGCCCGATCCGGTGGATGTAGTCCTCGGCATGGGACGGCACGTCGAAATTGAACACATGGCTGACCGCAGGCACATCGAGCCCGCGCGCGGCAACGTCGGAGGCGACGAGGAATTTCAACTCGCCCGCGCGGAAGGCATCGAGCGTGCGGGTGCGCTGGGACTGATCGAGATCGCCATGGATCGGCGCGGCATCAAGCCCGTATTTCTTCATCGACTTGGCGACGATATCGACATCGGTCTTGCGGTTGCAGAAGATGATCGCGTTGGTGCATTTCTCGCCCTCGGCCGCGATCATGTCGCGCAGCAGGCGGCGCTTTTCGCTGGCCTCGCGATCGCGGCGCGAACCCTTGAACATCACCACGCCCTGTTCGATGGTCTCCGACGCGGTGGCCTGGCGGGCGACTTCGATGCGCGCCGGGTTGCTGAGGAATGTGTTGGTGATCCGTTCGATCTCGGGCGCCATGGTGGCCGAGAAGAACAGGGTCTGGCGGGTGAACGGGGTGAGCCCGAAAATGCGTTCGATATCGGGGATGAAGCCCATGTCGAGCATCCTGTCGGCCTCGTCGACCACCATCACCTTGACGTCGGACAGGATCAGCTTGCCGCGCTCGAAATGATCGAGCAGGCGGCCCGGCGTGGCGATCAGCACATCGACGCCCTTGTCGATCAGCAGATCCTGCTCCTTGAACGAGACGCCGCCGATCAGCAGCGCCTTGGTGAGCTTGACGTGCTTGGAATAGGTATCGAAATTCTCCGCCACCTGGGCGGCGAGTTCGCGTGTCGGGCAGAGCACCAGCGAGCGCGGCATCCGCGCCCGGGCGCGGCCGCGGGCCAGCATGGTGATCATCGGCAGGACGAAGCCGGCGGTCTTGCCGGTGCCGGTCTGGGCGATGCCCAAGACGTCGCGGCCTTCGAGTGCGGGGGGGATGGCGCCTTCCTGGATCGGAGTGGGCGTTTCATAGCCTGCGTCTTCGACGGCCTTGAGGACCTTCGCATGCAGCTTCAAGTCTGAAAATTTTGTCATGTGTATCCGCGATTTACGGACACGTTCGGCCCGTAGCGACTGATTCGGGTCGAGCCCGGATGGCCCTGTGGTTATCCACATGGATGACCCGCGCGCGATCAATAGGCAATATCGGACCTGCGGTCAACTGATTGCTGCGCGGGGTGGCGGGCGTGCGGATATTGTTGCCGAACTCGAAACAATTCACGCCAGATCGGGGAAATGTTTCGCGCGCTTGCGGTCGAGATCCAATGTGTGACAGCGCAGGAGGCCGTGGTTTTCCAACCGGGCGCGCAGTTCGGGGGTGGCGCGGCAGACCTCGTTGTAAAAGGCGGTGAGCCCGTCGCGGCCGGATTCCTCGATAATGGCGTGAAACAGCTCGTGCATGGTCAGCCCGCCGCGCGCACGCGACCGTGCGGGGCCGAGTTCGGAGCGGTAGGCGCCTTGTTCCAGCCTGTAATCGAAACGCTCGAGCCAGCTTGCGAGCGAGGGGGCGTGGAGATGACAAAGCTCGGTCTCGATCAGTTCCTGCTGGCCGGGGTTTTCCCGATCGCCGAGGAAGACATTGTGGATCCGCGGGCGCAGGTCGGGATTGTCGGTGCGAAAGAACACCTTGCCGGCGACATGGCTGAGAAAGCCGCCATTGAGATGGGTGCCATAGGTGGGATAGATTTCCGCGGTTTGACGCTCGCGCTCGGGGCGGTCGCGTGCGGTGGCCTTGAAGCAGGTGGTGCCGGGGGGAATGTCGGCGATGCCATCGGCGCTGAGGGCTTCTATCGGGCGGATGCGGGCGGCGAGACAGTCTTGAGGTAACGCAGCAAGTTGATCGGTCAACGGTTTGGCAGGCCAGAGAAATTCATCGACGTCGATATGCGCCAGCCAGTCGAGATCGCGGGACTTTCGCTTCAGGGCATGGCGGGCATTGGCGGTCTGGCGCGGCTGGTGCTTGTCGGGGCGGTTGGCGCTGCGCCAGTTGGCGGCGTCGGCCTTGATGACGCGCAGTTTCGGATGGGTATTGAGGGCGTCATGGGTCTCGGGCGCGTCTTCGTCGAGATAGAGGATCAGCCGGTGGGCGCCGAGATCGAGATGATGGGCGGCGAAATCGGCGATCTCGCGCAGGGGCGCCTTGACGGTGGAGACGATGCCCCATTTGGGAGGGTTGTTCATGGTGTGAGGATGCGGATTGCGACGCAGACGCGCAAGGGGAGATGTGCCGGGATTTGGCGGCGGCAGGAGCGCTCCGCGCGGGAGTATTTGGGGAAAGATGAAAGGGGGTGATGTGGGGTTGCAGCTGCAGACGGCGGGAGGTGGTTCAGACCATCATTTCCTTGATTGCCGAGAGCACGACATCCGGAAAATCGCGCTCGATCCGGTCGATATCCCATTGCAGGCGGGTCAGGTAGACGATGTCGCCGTCATGGTCGTGGGCGATATGCTGCTTGTTGGAATTGATAAATTTGTCAACTGCTTGCTTGTCTCCGGTGACCCAGCGCGCGGAAGTGAACTGGGACGACTCGAAGCGCACGGGCAGGCCATATTCAAGCTCGATCCGGCTGGCAAGCACCTCGAATTGCAGCGCGCCGACGACGCCGACGATGAAGCCCGAGCCGATGGCGGGCTTGAACACCTTGGCGGCACCTTCCTCGGCGAATTGCATCAGCGCCTTTTCCAGATGCTTGGATTTCAAGGGATCGGCGGCGCGGACGGTTTGCAGCAGTTCGGGCGCGAAGGAGGGGATGTTGGTCACCCGCAGGGCTTCGCCTTCGGTCAGCGTATCGCCGATGCGCAGCTGGCCGTGGTTGGGGATGCCGATGATGTCGCCGGCCCAGGCCTCTTCGGCAAGCTCGCGGTCGGAGGCGAGGAACAGCACCGGGTTGGTGATCGCCATCGGTTTCTTGCTGCGCACATGGGTGAGTTTCATGCCGCGCTTGAAATGGCCCGAGGCCAGGCGGACGAAGGCGACGCGGTCGCGATGTTTCGGATCCATGTTCGCCTGAACCTTGAAGACGAAGCCGGAAACCATTGTTTCTTCTGGTAGAATCTGGCGCGGCTGGGCCGATTGCGGCTGCGGCTCGGGGCCGTAAGCGGCAATGCCCTCCATCAGTTCCTTGACGCCGAAGGAGTTGATCGCGGAGCCGAACCAGATCGGCGTCATGTGGCCTTCGAGCACCGATTGGGGATCGAGCGCGGGCAAGAGCTCGCGGGCCATCTCGACCTCCTCGACCAGCTTCTCGAGCAGCGCGGCGGGCACATGCTCGGCCAGCTTCGGATCGTTCAAACCCTTGATTTCAATGGTTTCCGCGACGCGGTTGCGGTCCGCCCGGTCCATCAGCTCGAGCCGGTCATTGAGCATGTCATAGCAGCCGAGAAAATCGCGCCCGACGCCGATCGGCCAGCTCGCCGGAGTCACGTCGATCGCCAGCATTTCCTGAATTTCATCAATGATGTCAAAGGTATCGCGGCTTTCGCGGTCCATCTTGTTGCAAAAGGTGAGGATCGGCAGATCGCGCAGGCGGCAGACCTCGAACAGCTTCTGGGTCTGGCTTTCCACACCCTTGGCGCCGTCGATCACCATCACCGCGGCATCCACCGCGGTGAGCGTGCGATAGGTGTCTTCGGAGAAGTCCGAATGCCCGGGTGTGTCGACAAGATTGTAGCGGAAACTCTTGAAATCAAACGACATTGCCGAGGCGGAGACGGAGATGCCGCGATCCTTCTCCATCTGCATGAAGTCCGAGCGGGTGCGGCGCGCCTCGCCCTTGGCGCGGACCTGACCGGCCATCTGGATGGCGCCGCCGAACAGCAGGAATTTCTCGGTCAGCGTGGTCTTGCCCGCATCCGGGTGCGAGATGATCGCGAAGGTGCGGCGGCGGGCGATTTCGGCCGGCAGATCGGGGCGGTTTTGTGCGGTGTCCAACATGAGCGCGCGTATAGTTAGGGATTGGGGCGAAGGCAAGAAATTGCGGGGGTGACTCGCGGCTGACATCCGGCTGCCGCCCGGCTGCCGTGCGATGGCGCCGGGGCGCGTTAACCTTTGGGCGCTAAAGATTGCGCAGAGGTTAATCGAAAAGCGGAGACAGACATGACCACGAGCAAACTTGAGGCGCAGGCGCGGATGTATCACGAACTGCGTGAATTGCAGACCGATCTGGCCGAACATTGGCTCGACCGCTCGCTGCCCGAGGACTGGCAGGGGCTGGAAGCGCGCCAGCCGCTCGAGCGGGTGAAGGACCGGGTGACGATCCGGCTCGATGCCGACATGCTGCGCTGGTTCCGCCGTCTGGGGCCGGGCTATGGCCAGCGGATCAACCGGGTGCTTCGGGTCTACTGGATGGCGCTGCTCGCGGGGCAGGTCAAATCGCATTGGGACGAGGACGAGTTGGCGCCGCCCTTCATGCAGGTGATCGAGCGGGCGGCGGCGCGCGCGCAAGGAAGCGATGCGCTGGCGGAGCGGCAGGAGGATGGCATGGCGTGAGAGCGTCTGGTTCGGGCGGGCGATTTTTCTGCGAAGAATCGGGGGGTGAGGCGCAGGGCTTCGGCGGGACTGGAATTATGGGCGGTGCGCGAGCGGCTACGAGCGGGTCGAGGCGCGGCGCAGCAGGGCGGCGGCATCGGGGCGGTCGAGCAGCCTGGCGCTGACCTCGAAATCGCGATGCGCGGCGCCGTCATGGCCGCGTTTGCCCGACAGGAGCTTGTCGGCCAGCGCCCGCGGCAGGGCGGCATGGCTGCGCTGATCGGCGAGCAGGGTTTCGGCGGCGATGCCTTCGGCGAAGATGATCTGGTGTCGGTCGAACAGCAGCTGGAAATAATCGACGAAGCCGCCGGGCTGGGCATGGATGGTATCGCCATTGACCAGGTGACGCGCCTTGATCAGCAGCTCGGAGCGCCCGGCGCCGAGCGCATCGGAACGCTGGTAGATGAATAGCCGGTGATCGGGCGAGACCAGCAGATCGCCGGTATTGTGCAGCGCCCCGGCGGCGATGCGGATCGGGGCGAAGGCGCCGACGGCGCGCTGGGTCGATTGCCCGATCCAGCGGATTTCCTGGGCGCCGTCGTCGCGGGTGAGCACGCGCTCGCCCACGCTCAGCGTTTCGATCGGGCGCTGTTCGCCGGTGGCCATGGTGATATGGGTGCCACGGGTGAACGAGACGCAGGCCAGCTGGGCCATGCGCGATTTCGCCGCCGCGCGGTCGATCCCGACCAGCAGGTATTCGCGCTTGGCCTCGAGCGGCGCCAGCGGCAGCGCGTAGATCTCGACCGCATGGCCGCCGGCGTCGATCTCGACCAGCACCAGAAGCTCGGTCACGCCGCTGGCGCGGGTCATCAGCGTGAGGCAGCTGTCAAGAACGACGGTGGCGCCGGGGGTGCCGATGGCGGTGCCGGAGGCGATCACGAAATGGCCATCGTCGCCGGCCCGGACGGCGAGCCGCGCGGGCTCGGCGCCCTGGCGCAGGGCATAGCTGTCCTCGAGCTGCAAATCCTCGGCATGGGACAGTGGATCGCCGAGATTGGCGCCGTTGACCACGCTGAGCATGGCCGAGCTGTAGACGGGCAGGGCATGGGCCGGTCGGGAGTCGTCTTGGGTCATGATCGGGCCACCGGGGATGTCTCGGGAACGCTGTAACGCCGGATCTAGCCTAGGAATGTGGCGCCGCATGGTCAACGCCCCGGCGATTTTCTGGCAATGCGCGGCGCGATCGGGGATGATCCGGGCCAGACAGGGATTCGGATCAGGGAGAGACGCGATGGATCTGGGGATTGCGGGCAAGCGGGCGGTGGTCTGTGCCTCGTCCAAGGGGCTGGGGCTGGGCTGTGCAGAGGCGCTGGCGGCGGCGGGGGTGAACCTGGTGATGAATGCGCGCGGCGATAAGGCGCTCATGGCCGCCGCGGGCCGGATCAGGGACGCTTATGGCGTCGAGGTCAGCGCCGTGGCCGCCGATATCACTACCGAAGCAGGCCGCGCGGCGGTGCTGGAGGCGGCGGGTGCGGCCGATATCCTGGTCAACAACGCGGGCGGGCCGCCGCCGGGCATGTGGTATGACTGGGAGCGCGAGGATTTCATTCGCGCATTGGATGCCAACATGCTGGCGCCCATCGCGATGATGAAGGCGCTATTGCCGGGGATGATGCAGCGCGGCTGGGGCCGGGTGGTCAACATCACCTCGCAATCGGTGAAGGCGCCGATCGCGGAGCTGGGGCTGAGCAATTCGGCGCGCGCCGGGCTGACCGGATATGTCGCCGGGACGTCGCGGCAGGTGGCGGGTTCGGGGGTGACGATCAACAATCTCCTGCCGGGGCTTCATGCCACCGACCGGGCGATTGCACTGGATTCAAAGGTGGTCGAGGAGCAGGGCATTTCGATGGAGGAAGCCCAGGCGGCGCGCGCCGCCAGCATCCCGGCCGGGCGCTATGGCACGCGCGAGGAATTCGGCGCGGCCTGTGCGTTTCTGTGCTCGGTTCATGCCGGCTACATTGTCGGGCAGAACATCCTGCTCGATGGTGGCGGGGTGAACGCAACGCTCTGATCGGTATAGGAATGCGCGCCTGCCGCGCCGCTGTTCAGCGCAGGCCGTGCCCTTTTTCTTGGCAAAAATACTCATGTCCCGGCCTTGCCGCCAATGCCCCGTTTGCGGCGTGGCGGGACCGCGGCCGGCATCCTGGCCGAGCGAAGCGAGGCCCCCCGGCGACGCCGAAGGCGGCGCAACGCCTCAAGCTGGCGACGCCGAGAGGTGGCGCAATCCCTCAGATCGGGCGACGCGCGCAGCGCGGCGCAACGCCTGCGAGCCTCATTCGGCCAGCTGGAAGCCTTCGATCAGCTGGCGCAGGCCGAGCGCGGCCCCGGCAAGGATCGCGAGGAAGGTGACCGGGGCCGACAGGCTCAGCACCGAGAAGGCCGAAATCCCCTGGCCGACGGTGCAGCCCATGGCGATCACCGCGCCGGCGCCCATCAAGGCGGCGCCGAGGATCTGGCGGCGCAGTTCGCGCGGGTCTTCGCAGGCTTCCCAGCGGAAATGGCCCTTGATCAGCGAGCCGGCGAAGGCGCCCAGCACCACCCCGAGGATCGAGCCGACGGCGAAGGACGGGCTGCGCGCCGAGGCGGTCATCGCGTAGAGCAGGGTTTCGCCCACCGGGGCGGCGAAGGAATGCGACACCACCGGCAGCGGCTCGAAACCATGCGCCGCGACATAGGCCGTTCCGGCCCAGCCCGAGACCACCGCGAGCCCGACCATCACCGCCCAGAAGATCGCTATCGGGCGGGCGAGAAAGCCGCGCGAGGCCAGCGCGCCGAGGCTGATCAGGGCGCCGATCGCGATGCCGATGCCGGGCAGGGCGAACCCGCTCCAGGACGCCAGCAGATGGGCGATGCCGGGGGCAATGCCGGCGCTCACGTCCTGCTGCACGAACAGCCAGGCGCGCAGGCCCGCCAGCGGCCCCGACAGCACGACATAGGCCGACAGCCCCATCACCAGAACGATCACGAAGGCCCGGAGATCGCCGCCGCCGAGCCGGGCGATGGCGCCATAGCCGCAATTGCCCGTCAGCGCCATGCCATAGCCGAACATCAGCCCGCCCAGGATCGAGGCCAGCGGCATCCAGCGGATCGAGAGATAGAAGCTCTGCTCCGGCGCCAGCCAGCCCAGAGCGGCGAGCGAGAATGTGCCGATCACCGCGGTGCCGATGGCCAGCAGCCACATCCGCATGCGCAGGTCCGAGCCGCCATAGAGCAGATCCTCGATCGCGCCCATGGTGCAGAACCGGCCAAGCCGCGCGGCCAGGCCCAGAACGAGCCCGCCGAGAAGGCCGACCAGCGCCACGAAGGCATTTTCGCCGACAAGATCAAGCATTCTGCGCCCTGGCCCTCCCCCTGCCTGAGCCGGCCTGCGAAGCCCTGCGCCGCGCGCGCGATCAGTCGGGATCGGCGTCGCAGAACAGTTCGTAGACCAGTTCGAGGATACGCTTGGGCCGGTCATCGGCCAAGCGGTAATAGATCGCCTTGCCGTCGCGCCGCGGGATCACCAGCCCTTCGAGGCGCAGCCGCGAGAGCTGCTGGCTGACCGCGGCCTGGCGCGCCGAGAGCAACTCTTCCAGTTCGGTGACGGATTTTTCGCCCGAGACCAGGTGGCACAGGATCATCAGCCGGCCTTCATGGCTGACGGTCTTGAGAAAGTTCGACGCGGCCGTGGCATTGGCGACGAAGCGGTCAAGCTCGGCCTCGGACAGGTCTTTATCGAAGACGGGTAGCCCCATGTCGATTACCTCTTTTTCGGTTGGCGCCGCTGCGCGGGCATGTCCGGCGCGGGCTCTGGTTTTTCAGCGCTTCGCGCCGGTCCCGGCACGCTTTGGATCATTCGCGGGGATCGGTCAACCATTGCTCTGCCGCTCCTTGCCGCCTGTGCCATCGGTGTAACCGGTCTTGGCCTTCAGCATCATCTCGAGCAGGCCCCAGAAGAAATCCTCGCCGGGATAGCCTTCGATCCGCGCCACCTCGGCGCTGTTTTCGATCAGGATGAAGGTCGGGGTGTAGACCACCTTGCGGGCGAAGGTGAGATCGGCGGGTGTGCCATCGTCGATGTCGATCATGCGCAGCGGGGCGAAGGCACCCTCGGGGGTTTTGGGATAGATCGGGCCGATGTCGCGCTTCCAGGCGATGCAATAGGCGCAGCCCTGTTCCTCGACCATGACCAGCTCGGCGGCCGGGGCCAGCCCGGCCAGCGCCGGCGTCAGCAACGCGGCGAAACACAGTGCGGCACGCAATGCGGCGCGTCTCAACATCGGGCTCCCGATTGACCAAATCCGTTGCCATGTATAATTTGAATATGTGAATTTCTCAAGCGGAGAGACGCCGCGCCATGCTGGACATCACCTATTTTGGCGCGCTTTTCGCCGGGTTTGCGGCGTTTTTCACCCCCTGCATCCTGCCGATGGTGCCATTTTACCTGAGCTACATGGCGGGAATCAGCATGGCCGAGCTACGCGGCGATGGCGCGATTGCACCGGGCGCGGCGCGCAGGCTGGTGATTTCGGCGCTGATGTTCGCGCTCGGGGTGACGACGATCTTCATGGCGATGGGCATGGGCGCCACCGCGCTGGGTCAGACCTTCGCCCAGTGGAAGGATTGGCTGGCCTATGTCGCGGCGGCGGTGATCTTCGTCTTCGGCTTGCATTTTCTCGGGGTGATCCGCATCGGATTCCTGATGCGCGAGGCGCGGATGGAGAGCAAGGCCGACCCCAGCACCGTTTTCGGCGCCTACCTGATGGGGCTGGCCTTCGGCTTTGGCTGGACCGCCTGTGTCGGGCCGGTTCTGGCCTCGATCCTGATGATCGCCAGCGGCATGGGCGATATTCGCGAGGGCGCGGCGTTGCTGGCGGTGTTCGGCATCGGCATGACCGCGCCGTTCGTGCTGGCGGCGGTGTTTGCGCGCCCGTTCCTGGCCTGGCTGGCGCGGCATCGGGCCAAGATGGTCTATGTCGAGAAGGCGATGGGGGTTATGCTGATCGTGTTTGCCATCCTGATCGCCACCGATACGGTAAACCTGATTTCGAACTGGATGATCGAGACATTCCCGAGTTTTGGCAGGCTCGGATAGGGCAGAGGAGAGAAGGACCATGAAACGGATCGTTTTGGCATTTGCGCTGCTGATCGGATTGTCCGGCGCCGGGCTGGCCGCCGAACTGGGCGATGACGGGCTGCACAAGGCGGACTGGATGCGCGACACGTTCAAGGATCTGCGCGACGATCTGGACGAGGCCAACTCCGAGGGCAAGCGGCTGGTGGTGTTCATCGAGCAGCGCGGCTGCATTTACTGCAAGAAGATGCACGAGGAGGTGTTCGTGCGCCCGGAGCTTTCCGACTATATCGCCGAGAACTATTTCGTGGTGCAGATGAACCTGCATGGCAACGATACGGCGGTGGATTTCGACGGGCAGGAGGCCGAGCAATCGGCGCTGATGCGCAAGTGGGGGATTCTCTTCACCCCGACGATCATGTTCTTTCCCGAGGCGGTGGAGGAGGGCCGGACCGCCAATGCCGCTGCCGTCGCGGTGATGCCCGGCGCCTTCGGGTTCCAGACCACGCTGGATATGTTCACCTGGGTCAATGAGAAGCGCTATGAGCTTGACAACGGGGAAGATTTTCAACGCTACCACGCCCGGATGATCAAGGAGCGGCAGCAGAACGGCAGCGACTGAAGGAGAAGTTGCGCCTGTAACCATATGTGAAAATTCATATTTCTGAATTTGTAGTTGCGTTTTCGTGATCGTGTGAATTACAAATATCGGAGCTAACCTGAGAAAAAAACAAGGTAGCGAAGGGAGGAAACATGAGGAAATCCAATGTGACATTGGCGGCCGTGCTGGCAGCAGCGCTGGCGGCGGGCCTGAGCGGGGCAACGGCGATGGCCGCAGACGTCGCTCCGGGGGATGTCGTGTTTGACGGCAGCGCCGTGCCGGCATCGCTGAGCGGCATGCCGGGCGACCCGGCGGAGGGCCAGAAGGTCTATGCCTCCAAGAAGCTGGGCAATTGCGTCGCCTGCCACCAGATCAGTTCGGTCGATGCGGCGTTTCCCGGCGATGTCGGGCCGAGCCTCGATGGCGTCGGCGACCGCTATGAAGCGGCCGAGCTGCGCGGCATCCTGGTCAACTCGAAGAACACCTTCGAAGGCACGGTGATGCCGGCCTATTATCGGGTGGATGGCTTCATCCGACCGGGCAATGCCTATACCGGCAAGGCCGCGGATGACAGTTTCGGGCCGCTGCTGACGGCCCAGCAAATCGAAGACCTGGTGGCGTTTCTGGGCACTCTCAAGGAGTGATCAAGGCGGCGCCGCCAGCAGAGTCTGCAAAAGTCCATTGAGCTAAGGAGAGAGAGATGAGCTTCTCACGACGCGATACGCTGGCCCTGGGTGCCGGTGCTGTTGCCCTGACCGTCTTGCCGCTGCGCGCGGCCGCAGCGCCGACTGCCGAGGAAGTGATCGCCGGGTTTACCGGCGGCGCCGATATCGGCGAGGGCGGGGTGACGCTGAGCGCGCCCGAGATCGCCGAGAACGGCAACACCGTGCCGGTCGGCTTCGACGCGCCGGGCGCGGCGGCGGTGCTGATCATTGCGGCGGGCAACCCGAACCCGAATGTCGCCACCTTCAATTTCGGCGAGCTGGCGGGCAGCCAGTCGGCCTCGACCCGGATCCGGCTGGCCGGAACCCAGGATGTGATGGCGATCGCGAAGATGGCGGATGGCAGCTTCAAGAAGGCTTCCCAGACCGTGAAGGTCACCATTGGCGGCTGCGGCGGCTGAGCCCCGGGATCCCAGAGAACAAGGAGACGAACAGATGGCAGAAGGTGTCAAACCCCGGGTGAAAACGCCCAAATCGGCCTCGGCCGGTGAAACCGTGACGTTGAAGACGCTGATCAGTCACACCATGGAATCGGGCCAGCGCAAGGACAAGGACGGCAAGCCGATCCCGCGCTCGATCATCAACCGCTTCACCTGCGACTTCAACGGCAAGTCGATCATCGATGTGAAGATGGAGCCGTCGATCTCGACCAACCCGTATTTCGAATTCGAAGCGGTGGTGCCGGAGTCGGGCGATTTCAAGTTCACCTGGTATGACGATGACGGGTCGGTTTACGAGGAAAGCAAGTCGGTCAAGGTCGGCTGAGCACGACGCGCCCCGCCAAGAAGGGTGCGCCGGTGCGAAACAGGGAGGAAACCGAATGAATATCAAGACAGTATCCCTCATCGCCGGGCTGGTCCTGGCCCTGCCGACGCTGGGCGCGGCCGGTCCGGACGATGACAAGCTGGTGATCAATGGCGAGATCGAGATCACCACCAAGGCCAGCGCGCCGGCGCATCTCGATGGTGCGCTCGACGAGGTGATGTCGGGCTGGCATTTCCGCTCGGACGAAACCCAGGCGATGGAAATGGATGATTTCGACAATCCCGGCATGATCGGCGCCGAACAGGGCCGCGATATCTGGAACGCCGCCGAGGGCGGCGAAGGCAAATCCTGTGCCGATTGCCATGGCGCGCCCGAGGAGATGGCCGGGGTGAGACCGACCTATCCGAAATGGAACGAGGCCGCCGGCGAGGTGCGCACCTTGCAGATGCAGGTCAACGATTGCCGGGTCAGCCGGATGGGGGCCGAAGCCTGGAAGACCGACGGCGGCAAGGCGATCAATGTCGAGGCGCTGCTGGCCAGCGTGTCGCGCGGGATGCCTATGAATGTGGCGGTCGACGGCCCGGCGCAGGCGACCTGGGAGAAGGGCAAGGAAATCTACTATACCCGCTATGGTCAGCTCGAGCTGAGCTGTGCCAATTGCCATGAACAGAATTATGGCAACATGATCCGCGCCGACCATCTGAGCCAGGGCCAGACCAACGGCTTTCCGACGTACCGGCTGAAGAATGCCAAGCTCAACGGCGTGCATTCGCGCTTCAAGGGCTGCATTCGCGACACGCGCGCGCAGACCTTCAACCCGGGCAGCCCCGAGTTTGTCGCGCTCGAGCTGTATGTCGCCTCGCGTGGCAACGGGCTGAGTGTCGAAGGGCCGTCGGTGCGCAACTGAAGCGGCGCGGCTGAAGAGGGGGATCGGGCCGCTGCGCGTGGCCCGACCCGCCCCAAAATTCTGCGAATTTCGGGGCATCGCGATCCGGCGGGGGGCCAGCCCCCCGCACTGCAGTTAGACGCGGGGGGCCAGCCCCCCGCACCCCCCGGAATATTTCTGGCAAGATGAAGCAGGGAAGCTGTCGCGATACCGGGACGTGGCGGAGCTGTTCCTGACTGGAGGCATGGTATGATCTCGCGGCGTGATTTTCTTCAGGTGTCGATGGCGGCGAGCGCGCTGCTCGGCTCGAGCGGGTTTGGCAGCTGGGCCCGGCTGGCGGCGCAGCAGGCACTGAGCCAGGACCAGCTTCTGAAATTCGACACATTCGGCAACCTGAGCCTGATCCATGTCACCGACATTCATGCGCAGCTGAAGCCGATCTATTTCCGCGAGCCCGAGATCAACCTCGGGGTCGGGGCGGCCAAGGGCCAGGTGCCGCATGTGACCGGCGCCGAATTTCGCGCGCTTTACGGCATCGAGGATGGCTCCGCGGCGGCTTATGCGCTGAGCCATGAGGATTTTGCGGCGCTGGCGAAGGGCTATGGCCGGGTCGGCGGGCTCGACCGGGTGGCGACCGTGATCAACGCGATCCGGGCGGACCGGCCCGATGCGCTGCTGCTGGATGGCGGCGATACCTGGCACGGCTCCTATACCTGCCATCACACCGAGGGCCAGGACATGGTCAACGTGATGAACGCGCTCAAACCCGATGCGATGACCTTTCATTGGGAATTCACCCTTGGCTCCAGCCGCGTGAACCAGATCGCCGAGGGGCTGCCCTTTGCGGCGCTGGGGCAGAATATCTTCGATGCCGAGTGGGATGAGCCGGCGGAATTGTTCAAGCCCTACAAGTTCTTCGAGCGTGGCGGTGTGAAGGTGGCGGTGCTGGGGCAGGCGTTTCCCTACATGCCGATCGCCAATCCGCGCTGGATGTTTCCCGAATATTCCTTCGGCATCCGCGAAGAGAATATGCAGGCGATGGTCGACGAGGTGCGCGGGCAGGGGGCGGAGTGTGTCGTGCTGCTGAGCCATAACGGTTTTGACGTCGACAAGAAGATGGCCGGGCGGGTGAGCGGCATCGACGTGATCCTGAGCGGGCATACCCATGATGCGCTGCCCGAGCCGGTGCAGGTGGGCCAGACATTCATCATCGCCAGCGGCAGCAACGGCAAGTTCGTCAGCCGCATCGACCTGGATGTGCGCGACGGGCGGATGATGGGGCTGCGCCACAAGCTGATCCCGATATTCGCGGATGTGATCGCGCCAGATCCGGCAGTTGCCAAGCTGATCGCGGCGGAACGCGCGCCTTACGAGGACAAGCTGAAAGAGGTGATCGGGACCACCGACGCGCTCTTGTATCGGCGCGGCAATTTCAACGGGACATGGGACGATCTGATCTGCGATGCGCTGATTTCCGAGCGCGAGGCCGATATCGCGATGAGCCCCGGCGTGCGCTGGGGGCCGAGCCTGCTGCCGGGCGACGAGATCACCCGCGAGGATATCTGGAACGTCTGTTCGATGAGCTATGGCAAGGCCTATCGCAGCGAGATGACCGGCGAGTTCATCCATGTGATCCTCGAGGATGTGGCCGACAACCTGTTCAATCCCGACCCTTACTACCAGCAGGGCGGCGACATGGTACGCGTCGGCGGGCTGGGATACCGGATCGATATCACCAAGCCACAGGGGGAGCGGATCAGCGATCTGACGCTGCTGAAGACCGGCGAGGCGATCGACCCGGCCAAAAGCTATGTCGTGGCCGGCTGGGCGAGTGTGAACGAGGGCACCGAGGGGCCACAGATCTGGGATGTGGTTGAGAGCCATATCGCCAGGCTGGGTACGGTAACGCTTGATCCGAACACGTCCGTTGAGGTGATCGGCGGGTAGGCGCGCGCGCCATGTGAGAGCAGGACGCGGGCGCGAGTTGCGGCTCTGCCGATGTCTGTTCGGTGACGGACGGGCGTGTGAAAACATGCAGGTCTTTGAGAGAACGGCGAAATCCTCAAAGGGGGTGAGGGGGCGAATTTTTTAATTCGTTAACGTGAATATGAAGGTTTCCTTTCCATGTTAAATTCAATAGTATGAATTTGTTGCGCGACAGGAGACGGAATCGATGACAATCAGGAGCAAGGGCAAATCACCCTCGCGGCGGGCTTTTCTGAAAGGCGCTGCGGCGGCGGGGGGTGTGCTGACGGGGGCAGGTGCGGCGCGGGCAGCGGGCGATCCGCTGATCACCGAGCTGCAACCCTGGACCAGCGAGCTGGGCGACGGCGTCGATGCGGCGCCCTATGGCAGCCCCTCGCCCCATGAGGCGCATGTGAAGCGGCGCACCGTCGATTGGCTGACCGCCGATCCGGTGAGCTCGATCAATTTCACGCCGCTGCACGAGCTTGACGGCATCATCACGCCCAACGGCCTCGCGTTTGAGCGCCATCACGGCGGCGCGGCAGAGATCGATCCGGGCAGTCACCGGCTGATGATCAACGGGCTGGTCGATCAGCCGCTGGTGTTCACCATGGCCGATCTGATGCGGTTTCCGCGCGAGAACCGGGTATTTTTTCTCGAATGCGCCGCCAATACCGGTATGGAATGGCGCGGCAGCCAGCTCAATGGCTGTCAGTTCACCCACGGCATGATCCATAACGTGATGTATACCGGCGTCAGGCTGCGCCATCTGCTGGACGAGGCCGGGGTGAAACCCTCCGGCACGTGGCTGTTGGCGGAGGGTGCGGATGCGGCCGGCATGACCCGCTCGATCCCGATGGAAAAGGCGATGGACGATTGCCTTGTGGCCTGGAAGATGAACGGCGAGGCGCTGCGCCCCGAGCAGGGATACCCCGTGCGGCTGGTGGTGCCGGGCTGGGAAGGCAACATGTGGATCAAATGGCTGCGCCGCCTGGAAGTGGGCGACAAGCCCTGGCATCACCGCGAGGAGACCAGCAAATACACCGATCTGCTGGCCGATGGCAAAGCGCGGCGCTTTACCTGGGAGATGGACGCCAAATCGGTGATCACCAATCCGAGCCCGCAGGCGCCGATCCTGCATGGGAAGGGACCGACGGTTCTGACCGGGCTGGCCTGGAGCGGGCGCGGCACCATTCCGCGGGTCGATGTGACGCTGGATGGCGGGATCAACTGGCACATGGCGCGGATGAGCGGTCCGTCCTTGGACAAGTCGCTGCACCGGTTCTATTTCGAGTTCGACTGGGACGGGGGGCCGCTGCTGCTGCAAAGCCGGGCGCATGACAGCACCGGCTATGTGCAGCCGACCAAGGAGGCGCTGCGCAAGTTCCGCGGCACCAATTCGATCTATCACAACAACGGCATCCAGACCTGGGCCGTGAGCAAGGACGGGGAGGCGGAAAATGTCGAGATTTCTTAAGGCGTTGGCCGCCACTGTTATTGTCGGCACGAGCGCTTCGCCGCTGCTGGCCGAGCGTCTCGGGCTGGGCCGGGCGGCGACGCCCGATGAGATCGCCGCGTGGGATATCGACGTTCGGCCCGATGGCGCGGGCCTGCCGGAGGGCAGCGGCTCGGTGCTCGACGGCGAGGAGATCTACACCGAGAAATGCGCCGTCTGTCATGGCGATTTCGGCGAGGCGGTGGGCCGCTGGCCGGTTCTGGCCGGGGGGCAGGGCAGCCTCGGCGATCAGCGCCCGGTCAAGACCATCGGCTCCTATTGGCCCTATCTCAGCACGGTCTGGGACTATGTGCATCGCGCCATGCCGTTTGGCCAGGCGCAGAGCCTGGAGGCGGACGAGGTCTATGCGATTGTCGCCTACCTGATGTATCTCAACGATCTGGTGGAGGATGATTTCGAGCTTTCCAAGGCCAATTTCAGCGAACAGATCATGCCCAACGAGCCGAATTTCTTTCTCGACGACCGGGCGGCGGCGGGCGGCGAGCTGGAGACCTTTGCCGCGCCTGATATCTGCATGGAGAATTGCAAGGACGGCGTGGAGATCACCGCCCGCGCGGCGATCATCGACGTGACGCCCGAGGATGCCGAAGCGCGCAAGGCGCGGCAGGCCAAGCAGGGCGCCGGCGAGGCGGCGGGCGTGCAGCCGGAGGCGGAAGCAGAGGCGGAAGCGGAACCCGAGGCCGAGGCGGAAGTACAAGCGGCGCTCGATCCCGAACTGGTGCAGGCGGGCAAGCAGGTGTTCAGGAAATGCAAGGCCTGTCACCAGGTCGGCAGCAGCGCCAAGAACCGCACCGGGCCGGTGCTCAACGGTGTGGTCGGGCGGGCGATGGCGGCTGTTGACGGTTTCAAATATTCCGCGACACTGATCGCGATGGGCGCCGAGGGCATGGTCTGGGACGAGGCCAATCTGGCCGAATTCCTCGCCCGCCCGCGTGATTTTGTCGCCAAGACGAAAATGTCGTTTGCCGGATTGAACAAGGATGAGGATATTAGGGCTGTGACCGAATACCTGAAATCCTTCCCGGACTAGCGGGAGGGGCCGGGCGGGGAGGCCCGGAAACACAGGCCCGGCTGTGCCAAGGCCGGGATCGGCGCAACATCGTGAGGGAAATGGGAGGAGGAACCATGCCGCTCACACGACGCGAACTCTTGATTGCCGCCGGGGCGATGGCCGCGGCAGGGCCGGGCTTTGCCGATACGGGCGGCGGCGCGGTGCTGGGCGATGACGGGCTGCACAAACAGCCCTGGCTGCTCGACAGCTTCCTCGAAATGGGCGACGATCTGCAAACGGCGGCGGATCAGGGGCGCAATCTGATGGTGCTGGTCGAGCAGAAGGGCTGCCCCTATTGCCGCGAGCTGCACAATGTGAATTTCGCACGGGCCGAGATCAGCGACTATATCCAGGCCCATTTCGATGTGATCCAGCTCGACCTGTTCGGCGCGCGCGAGGTGCTGGATTTCGATGGCGAGGCGCTGGAGGAACGCGCGCTGGCCGACAAATGGGCGGTGAATTTCACCCCGACGACGCTGTTGTTTCACGCCGGCAATGCCGGGGCGGAGAGCCTCAAGGCGGCGGAGACCTTCCGGATGCCGGGATACCTCAAGCCGTTCCACTATCTCAGCGCGCTGGAATATGTGCAGGAGGGGCATTTCCGCGACATGAGCTTCCAGCGCTATCTACAGGACAAGTTTGAGGATTTTCGCAAGCGGGGGATTGACCCGGATGTCTGGTAGGACGTTTTGGGCGGCGCTGCTGGCGCTCGGGCTGGCGATGCCGGCATGGGCCGAGGAGGATGCCGAGCCGATCGGCGACGCCGGCGCCGGCGAGGAGCTGTTCGATCTCTGCGCCGGCTGTCACGAGGTCGGAAAGGGCGCCGAGAACGGCATCGGGCCGCATCTCAACGGCATTTTCGGGCGCGTTGCCGGATCGGTGGAGGGCTTCGGCTATTCCGACGGGCTGGTGCGCGAGGGGCGGCTGGGCATGGTCTGGGATCTGCGGCATCTCGATGCCTATCTGGAGAATCCCAAGGCGCTGGTCAGCGATACGCGGATGGCGTTTGACGGGCTGGAGGATAGGACCGAGCGCGACGATGTGCTGGCCTATCTGCGCCGGTTCTCGGACAATCCGCAGAACATTCCCGAGGCGGCGCCGACGGCGCGCAAGCCCGAGGTCGAACTGCCGCCCGATATCCTGGCGCTGGTCGGGGATCCCGATTACGGCGAATACCTGGCCAATGAATGCACCACCTGCCACCAGCGGGATGGCGATTATGACGGCATTCCGGGGATCATCGCCTGGCCGGAGGAGGATTTCGTCATCGCGATGCATGCCTACAAGAGAAAGATTCGCCCGCACCCGGTGATGCAGATGATGGCCGGGCGGCTGACGGATGACGAGATCGCGGCATTGGCCGCGTTTTTTGGGAGGCTGGAGTGATCCGGCGGACGACGCGCTTGAAACATGGGGGTTACCCCCAAGGGAGGACATGACATGACACTGAACAGACGAGCCTTTATCGGCACGGGAGCCGCGGCGGCGATGGCGCTGAGCGCGCCGCATGTGCGCGCGGCGAGCCATGGCAAGCCCAAGGTCGTGGTGATCGGCGGCGGCGCCGGCGGCGCCACGGCGGCGCGCTATATCGCCAAGGACAGCAACAGCGAGATCGACGTCACCCTGGTCGAACCGACGCGGCTTTACTACACCTGCTTCTTCTCCAACCTCTATCTCGGGGGATTCCGCGAGCTGTCGAGCATCGGCCATTCCTATGGCGGGTTGGCCAAGGAGGGCGTCAATGTGGTGCATGACTGGGCCGTGGGGGTGGACCGTGATGCCAAGACGGTGACACTGGCCGGCGGCGCGGTGCTGCCCTATGACCGGCTGGTGCTGTCACCCGGCATTGATTTTGTCGATGGCGCGGTGCCGGGCTGGGATGTGACCAAGCAGAACAAGATGCCGCATGCCTACAAGGCGGGATCGCAAAGCGAGCTCCTGAAGGCACAGATCGAGGCGATGCCGGAAGGCGGCACCTATTGCATGGTGGCGCCGCCCGATCCGTTCCGCTGCCCGCCGGGGCCGTATGAGCGGATCAGCATGGTGGCGCATCTGTTGAAGGGGATCAATCCGACGGCCAAGATCCTGATCGCCGATCCGAAGGAGAAATTCTCCAAACAGGGGCTGTTCGAGGATGGCTGGCAGCGCCATTACCCCGGCATGATCACCCGGATCGGCCCGGATTTCGGCGGTGACAAGGTGAGCGTGAATGCCGACGACATGACCGTGGATATCGACGGCGAGGTCACCCATGTCGATGTCTGCAACGTGATCCCGGCGCAGAAGGCGGGGCGGATTTGCGAATTGGCGGGGATCAACGAGGGCAACTGGGCACCGGTGGACGGGCACACGATGCAAAGCCGGGTCGATGAGAACATCCACGTTCTGGGCGATGCCACCAACCAGGGCGACATGCCGAAATCGGGCTTTTCCGCCAACAGCCAGGCCAAGGTCTGTGCCATGGCGGTGAGGGGCGCGCTTACGGGGTCGAAAGTGTTCCCGGCCAAGTTCTCCAACACCTGCTGGAGCCTTCTGGACACCGATGACGGGGTCAAGGTGGGCGCGACCTATGAGGCGACGGACGAGAAGATCGCCAAGGTCGACGGGTTCATCAGCGAGGTCGGCGAGGATGCGGCGCTGCGCAAGACCACCTTCGAGGAATCGGTGGGCTGGTATGCGGGGATCACGGCGGACATGTTCGGCTGATATCGGCGGTGAGACGGAAGGAAGGGGGCGGCGCAGGGTGCCGCCCCTTTCTTGTCGGGTGACGGCATGGGCGCATGTGGCCGCCCTGCTTTCGACGGCGCCCACCCGCCCGCCCCGCCGCCGAAAGCAGGGCTGGGGCGGTCTGTTGCCTCAACCGTCATCGCCGGGGGCAGGCGCGGGAGCGCTCCGCGCGGGAGTATTTCGGGAAAGATGAAAGCGAAAGCCGTGCGGGCGATGTTTTTCCCGCCCGCCCTTGCGGCTCCCGGAGCGCATGACTAAGACTCCGTTAGCACCTCGGCGCTAATGATCGAAACGAAGCAGCAGGCAGGACCAGATGAAAGATCCGTTGGACATTTACATGAATACGCTCGTGCCCATGGTGGTGGAGCAGACCAGCCGCGGCGAACGCGCCTATGACATCTTCTCGCGCCTGCTGAAGGAGCGGATCATCTTCATCACCGGGCCGGTGCATGACGGCATGTCGAGCCTGATCGTGGCGCAGCTTCTGCATCTCGAGGCCGAGAATCCGAGCAAGGAAATCTCGATGTATATCAACTCGCCCGGCGGCGTGGTGACTTCGGGGCTGTCGATCTATGACACGATGCAATACATCAAGCCCAAGGTGAGCACGCTGGTGGTCGGGCAGGCGGCCTCGATGGGCTCGTTGCTGCTGACCGCGGGCGAGCCGGGGATGCGGTTCTCGCTGCCGAATTCGCGGATCATGGTGCATCAGCCGAGCGGCGGCTATCAGGGCCAGGCGACGGATATCATGATCCATGCCGAGGAGACGCTGAAGCTGAAGAAGCGGCTCAACGAGATCTATGTCAAGCATACCGGGCGCAAGCTCAAGGAAGTGGAAAACGCGCTGGAACGCGACAATTTCATGGATCCCGAGGAGGCCAAGACCTGGGGCTTGATCGATGAGATCGTGGAAAGCCGCGCCAAGGCCGACGAGGAATAAGATCGCTCGGGGCGGGCGATTTTGAGATTGTGACCGGCTTTGGCATCGCCTAAGCTTGGGACCAGACAGGAACCACATGCCGGGAGCTGCCGGCATGCGAGCGCGAGACAGGCCTGAAAGGACGATCATGTCGACAAATTCCGGCAGCGGCGATAGCAAGAACACGCTTTATTGCAGCTTTTGCGGCAAGAGCCAGCATGAGGTGCGCAAGCTGATTGCGGGGCCGACCGTGTTCATTTGCGACGAATGTGTCGAACTGTGCATGGACATCATCCGCGAGGAAACCAAGAATGCCGGGCTGAAATCCAGCGAGGGCGTGCCGACGCCGATGGATATCTGCGAGGTGCTTGACGATTACGTGATCGGCCAAGCGATGGCCAAGCGGGTCTTGAGCGTTGCGGTACACAACCATTACAAGCGGCTCAACCACTCGCAGAAGGGCAGCGATATCGAGCTGTCGAAATCCAACATCCTGCTGATCGGGCCGACCGGCTGCGGCAAGACCCTGCTGGCGCAGACCCTGGCGCGGATCCTCGATGTGCCGTTTACCATGGCCGACGCCACCACGTTGACCGAGGCCGGATATGTCGGCGAGGATGTCGAGAACATCATCCTCAAGCTGCTGCAATCGAGCGAATACAATGTCGACCGGGCGCAGCGCGGCATCGTCTATATCGACGAGGTCGACAAGATCACCCGCAAGAGCGAGAACCCCTCGATCACCCGCGATGTGAGCGGCGAGGGTGTGCAGCAGGCGCTGCTGAAGCTGATGGAAGGCACTGTCGCCTCGGTGCCGCCGCAGGGCGGGCGCAAGCATCCGCAGCAGGAATTCCTGCAGGTCGATACCACCAACATCCTGTTCATCTGTGGCGGCGCCTTTTCCGGGCTCGACAAGATCATCGCCCAGCGCGGCAAGGGCTCGGCCATGGGCTTTGGCGCCGATGTGCGCGAAAAGGATGCGCGCGGTGTCGGCGAGGTGTTCAAGGATCTCGAACCCGAAGACCTGCTGAAATTCGGGCTGATCCCGGAATTCGTCGGACGTCTGCCGGTGATCGCGACGCTGGAGGATCTGGACGAGGATGCGCTTGTCACCATCCTGACCAAGCCGAAAAACGCGCTGGTCAAGCAATACCAGCGCCTGTTCGAGCTGGAAGATGCCAAGCTGACCTTTACCGAGGATGCGCTGAGCGCGATTGCCAAGCGGGCGATCGAACGCAAGACCGGCGCGCGCGGGTTGCGCTCGATCCTCGAGGATGTGCTGCTCGACACGATGTTCGAACTGCCGGGCATGGACAATGTCGAAGAGGTGGTGGTGAACGAGGAAGCGGTGATCCATGCCGAAGCCCGGCCTCTGATCATCTATGCCGAGACCAAGGCCAAGGAAGGCGCCGCCAGCGCCGGCTGACATTTTGGATTCGATAGCGGATATGGGGGCGGCTTGCGGGCCGCCCTTTTTCGATTCTGCGACCGGTTACAGCGCTGCAGGTCTGCCTCGAAGCATGTGGATCGGAATCTGCGCGCGGGCGCATGTGAGAGGCGGATTATCAAGAGCCCGGTTCAACCTGAAACGCGTCAGTCGGCGATGAAATCGGTCAGGTCGACCTTGCGTCCGCTGACGTGATATTCGCCGAGCGCGACGCCCATGAGGAACTGATCGCGAGTCAGATCGCCGGGGGCGATGGGGCGGCCGGCTTCGTGCGAATACATCACCCGGGCGATGGTCCAGAGCGCGTCGAGATCGGCGAGCCGGTGCATTTCATCGAGCCCGACGTCGCGGCCGAAGAAGACCTGCGCATATTTGGCATAGCCGGTGCGATAGGCTTGCAGGCTGGCGGGGGGCGGCGCGCCCGGCGTGGCGGTGCAGCCGCAGATGTCCTCGGCCAGCATGGCGAGGCTGACGCTGTCGGAGGGCTGGTAGCCCCAGGGCTCCTGGCGCCGGTTGGTGCGGCTGCGCATCCACGTCCACCATGCGGCGACACCGGCCTCGCGGGTGGCGAAGGCCGGGATGACCTGGCCCTTGCCGCAATGATCGCGCAGCTGACGGTCGATGATGAGGCCGGGAAGGGCGGCGATATAGGGGTATTGCCGGGCGTAATCCTCGGGCTCGGCCTGCGGGGTGATGGCGGTGAAGTTGAAGGTGCAGAGGCTGAGCCGCGGGGTGCTGTCGCGGCTCGGCGGGCAATCGACCTTGTGATCCGGCACCAGCCCCTTGATATGCGGGCGGCAATCGGGCGGCAGGGCGCTGCGCGGCGGTTCGGCGCCGACCGGCGGCGTAAATGCGCCCAGAAGCGCCACGGCGCAGGCAAGCAGACGTGTCATCGCCGCCCTCCTCTGGCGGGTAAGCAACGGATGCATGGCAGGCTACACCCGGCGCGGGCGAAACCGCAAAGCTTTCTCGCGAATCCGCGCCGGGGCTGCGCGAAACCGCTGCTCTGGCGCTGGACCTTTGGCGCCGGATCGGGCATAGGAAGGGAAATGGCGGAGGCACCTCATGGGCATTTTCAGAAACGTATTGCGCGCGATCACCTGGTGGAACGGCAGCACCCTCAACACCCAGCTCTACACCTGGCGCAAGGGTGTGAAAGTGGGCGAGGATGCGCAGGGCAACGTGTTTTACCGCTCCAGGACCGGCGACCGGCGCTGGGTGATCTATGACGGCGAGGCCGAGGCCAGCCGGATCGGTGCCGACTGGCATGGCTGGCTGCACCATACCTTCGACGAAGTGCCGAGCGAACAGCCGCTGGCGCACAAGCCCTGGGAAAAGCCGCATCACATGAACCTGACCGGCACGGCGCTGGCCTATGCGCCGGCGGGTTCGATCCGAGCCTCCGTGCCCAAGGAGCGCCGCGACTACGAGGCGTGGACACCTGAATAGGGGCTGGCGGAGATGGGCGAAAACACCACCGAGGTTCTGGTTGGCGGCGCGGTTCTGGCCGCGGCGCTGGGATTCGTGATCTATGCCGGCCAGGCGACCGGCTTTGGCGCCACCTCGGGGGGCTATCCGCTGAACGCGTCGTTCCGCTCGGTCGAGGGTGTGACCGTGGGCACCGATGTGCGGCTGGCGGGGGTGAAGATCGGCACCGTCACCGATGTGACGCTGAATTCCGAGACCTTCCGCGCCGACACCAGATTCTCGGTGCTGCAAGGCATCGAAATCCCCGATGACAGCGCGGTCGTGGTCTCTTCCGAGGGGCTGCTGGGCGGCAACTTCGTGGAGATCTTCCCCGGTGGCTCGCCGTTTTTCTACTCGCCGGGCGACGAGATCGAGGATACCCAGGGTTCTGTCTCGCTGATCAACCTGCTGCTGAAATATGTCGGCAGCGGTGGGTCGGAGGAAGCCGGGACCACGCAATGATGCGGGTCTGGCGGCTGGGTCTGGGCGCGGCTTTAGCTGTGGCGATGGCTGGTGGCGCCGGGGCCGAGGATGTCGAGGTCGGCAAGGGCGCGCTGCTGCGCGGACTCGACAAGATCACCGGCGAAGTTCAGGACATCACGCTGGGCAACGGCGAAGTGGCGCGGATGGGGCGGATCATGATCGCTCTGGGCGAATGCCGCTATCCCGAAGGCAACGCTTCGGGCGAAGCCTATGCCTATCTCGCGATTGGCGAGGATTCGGAGCAGGATCCGGTGTTCACCGGCTGGATGATCGCATCGTCGCCGGCGCTGAATGCGATGGAGCATCGCCGCTATGACGTCTGGGTGCTGCGCTGTATCACCGAGTGAGGGTCTGAGCAGAGCGGGGTCTCGAGCAGGCGGCCCTCGCGGGCCAGCGCTTCGGCCAGTTTCTCACGATAGGCGGCGCGGCTGATCTCGACGGCGCCGAGGCGGGCGAGATGCGGGGTGATGAACTGGGTATCGAACAGGGAAAAGCCTGCCCGGCGCAGATGATCGGCGAGATGCGCCAGGGCGATTTTCGAGCCGTCGCGGCGCAGGCTGACCATGCTTTCGCCGAAGAAGGCCGCGCCCAGCGAGATGCCGAAGACCGCACCCCAGAGCGCGCCGTCATCGCCCCTGATCTCGAAGGAATGGGCGCGGCCGATGTCGTTGAGCGCGCTGTAGAGCTCGATCAGCTCGGCATTGATCCAGGTCTCTGAGCGGGCCGCGCAGGCCTGCACGACACCCAGAAAATCCTGATTTATCACAGGATGATATCCGCCCCTCCTCATCTTTCGCATGAGCGAGCGGGAGAGATGGATGCGATCCAGCGGCAGGATGCCGCGCTGGCGCGGATCGACCCAGAACAGGTCGGGCGCGTCGCGGCTTTCGGCCATCGGGAAGATGCCGCGCGCATAGCCGTGCAGCAGCAGTTCCGGGGTCAGGCGCATGGCGAAAGATGCTGCCCGACGCCAAGGCGCATCAGGCGGCGCCCATGTTGGCCTCGAGCCAGCGTTCGAGCCAGTGGATGTTGTAATTGCCGTCGTGGATGTCTTTTTCCTGCAGCAGCCGGGCAAACAGCGGCACCGTGGTATCGACGCCGTCGACGATCAACTCGCCCAAAGCGCGGTTGAGCCGGGCCAGCGCCTCGGGGCGGTCGCGGCCATGCACGATCAGCTTGCCGATCAGCGAATCGTAATAGGGCGGGATCGAATAGCCATCATAGAGCGCGCTGTCCATGCGCACCCCAAGGCCGCCGGGGGCATGATATTGCGTGATCCGGCCCGGGCAGGGCGCGAAATTGGGCAGCTTCTCGGCGTTGATGCGCACCTCGATGGCGTGGCCGTTGATGGTGAGATCACCTTGCGTGAACGACATCGGCAGGCCTTCGGCGACGCGAATCTGTTCGCGCACCAGATCGACGCCGAAAATCGCTTCGGTGACGGGATGTTCGACCTGAAGGCGGGTGTTCATCTCGATGAAGAAGAAGTCGCCGTCCTCGTAGAGAAATTCGATGGTGCCGGCGCCGATATAGTTGATCCGCGCCACCGCGTCGGCGCAGATCTTGCCGATGCGGTCGCGCTCCTCGGCGCTGATCGCCGGGCCGGGGGCTTCCTCGAACACCTTCTGGTGGCGGCGCTGCAAGGAGCAGTCGCGTTCGCCCAGATGCACCGCACCGCCCTTGCCATCGCCGAATACCTGGATCTCGATATGGCGCGGTTTTTGCAGGTATTTCTCGATATAGACTTCATCGTTGCCGAAGTTCGATTTGCCCTCGGCGCGGGCGGTCATGAAGGCCCGTTCCATCTCGGCGGCATTTTTGGCCACCTTCATGCCCTTGCCGCCGCCGCCGGCGGTGGCCTTGATGATCACCGGATAGCCGATCTCTTCGCCCAGCCGCCTGGCCTCGGCCAGATCGGCGACGCCGCCCTCGGAGCCGGGTACGCAGGGCACACCCAGAGCCTTCATCGTGTCCTTGGCTGTGATCTTGTCGCCCATGATGCGGATATGTTCGGCGGTGGGGCCGATGAAGGTGAGGCCGTGATCTTCGAGCACCTGCACGAAGCTGGCATTCTCGGAGAGGAAGCCATAGCCGGGGTGGATCGCCTGGGCGCCGGTGATCTCGCAGGCGGCGATGATCGCGGGGATCGACAGATAGCTTTCGGAGCTGGGCGCGGGGCCGATGCACACGCTCTCGTCGGCCATGCGCACATGCATCGCATCGGTGTCGGCGGTGGAATGCACGGCGACGGAGCGGATGCCCATTTCGCGGGCCGCGCGGATCACCCGGAGAGCGATTTCGCCGCGATTGGCAATCAGGATTTTATCAATCATTTTCAGCGCTTTCGTGGGCAAAGCTTACTCGATGATCGCCAGCGGCGAGCCATATTCGACAGCATCGCCATCGGCCACCAGGATGCGCTTGACGGTGCCCGACCGGGGCGCCGGGATATGGTTCATCGTCTTCATCGCCTCGACGATCAGCAATGTGTCGCCCTCGGCGACCTGGGCGCCGACGCTGATGAAGGCGGGCGAGCCCGGTTCGGCCTGAAGATAGACGGTGCCGACCATCGGCGAGGTCACGGCGCCGGGATGGCTGGCGGGATCATCGCCAGATGTTGCGAGATCGGGCGCGGCGGCAGCGACCGGGGCAGACGGCGCGGCGGCCGGTGCGGCGGGTGCGGCCTGATACTGGGTCACCACGTCCTTGCGGCGGCTGACGCTGACCTTGAGGCTGTCATCGTCGCCATAATCGCGCTTGACGCTGAGCTCGGTCAGATCGTTGTCGTTGAGGATTTCGGCAAGCGCCTTGATGAACGCCACGTCTTCGTCGTTGCGGTTGGTCTGTTTCGTCATGTTCGTCCTCGACCGGTCGGGCTCCGCAGGTGGCGGAGCGGCATGTGTTTGAGCGCCTTATAGGGCAAGGCGGCTTGACTGAAAAGCCGGTTCGCGGGGGCGGAGAATCGCTTTGCGGGGTGCTAGGTGAAGCCAAGGGCTGGCTCACAGCGGCATGCCCGAGAGCTTGGCCACCAGTTCGGGCAGCTTGCGGGCGCCGAATTTCTGCAACAGGCGGGCGCGGTAGACCTCGATGGTGCGGTAGGAGAGGCCGAGATCGCGGCCGATTTCCTTGGAGGTGAGGCCGCGGCAGGTGAGGATGGCGACATCGCGCTCGCGCGGGGTGAGCGCGACCAGCGGGCGCTCTTGCGACAGGTCGGCAAAGGACCAGATGCCCCGCGCGAACGGGTCTTCGGGGGTGAGCGACTGGCCCCGCACGCGGCACCAGAACAACACCCCGGAGGCGCGCCGCATGATGCGTTCATCGGAATAGCGGCCGGTCTGCCGCATTACCGCGAGGCCGCGCGCGCCGATGCTCTCGAACTCGTCGCGGCTGGGATAGAGCGCCGCCATGGCGCTGCCTTCGAACAGCTCGGGCGCGGCGCCGAATATCTCGCCGAAATGCAGGTTGCAGCGCCGGATGATGCGGCTCTCGAGCAGGGCGAGGCCGATCGGGGCATGGGCAAAGGCGGTTTCGGACAGGCTCATGCGCGCCAGTTTCGGCGCTTTCGGGCGCGATGCCAAGGGCCGCGTATTTCTGCGTAATTGCGCGCGGCGGTGCGCGGTGATCTGATGGCGGAGCAGAGATCGGGGAGGTGAGGCATGAATATCGGCCTGTGGTTGCAGCGGATCGCGCAGGTGCGCGGGGGCCGCCCGGCGCTTTACCTTGGGCGCGAGATGGTGGCGGATTATGCCGGGTTCTTCGACGCCGCGATGCGGCTGGCGGCGGGCCTGGCGGCGCGCGGCATCGCGCCGGGCGACCGGGTGGCGATCTTCATGAAGAACCTGCCGGATTACCTGATCGTGGAATATGGCATCTGGCTGGCCGGGGCTGTGGCGGTGCCGATCAATGCCAAGCTGCATGGGCGCGAGGCGGCCTGGATCATCGAGGACGCCGGCGCGCGCTTGAGCCTGTCGTCGCCGGGACTGTCCGAGGCGTTGGGCGCGGCGGGGGCGCGCGGCGAAGTGATCTGCGTGTCGTCGGACGACTATGCCGGGCTGGCCGGGGCCGAGCCGCTGTCCGAGCCGGTGGAGCGCGCGCCCGATGATCTGGCCTGGCTGTTCTACACCTCGGGGACAACGGGGCGGCCCAAGGGGGTGATGATCACGCACCGGATGCTGGCGGCGATGGCGCTGAGCTATTTTGTCGATGTCGATCATGTCACGGCCGAGGATGCCGCACTCTATGCCGCACCGATGAGCCATGGTGCGGGCCTCTACAACCTGATGCATGTGATGGCCGGCGCGCGCCATGTCTGCCCGCCTTCGGGCGGCTTTGACGAGGCAGAGATCTTCGATCTGGCGCGGCATTTCGGGCGGGTGCACATGTTTGCGGCACCGACCATGGTGAAACGGCTGGTCGCGGCGGCCAAGGCCAGCGGCGAGAGCGGCGAGGGGCTGCGCAGCGTGATCTATGGCGGCGGGCCGATGTATCTGGCCGATATCATCGAGGCGGTGGCGCATTTCGGGCCGATCTTCGTGCAGATTTACGGCCAGGGTGAAACCCCGATGACGATCACCGCGCTGAGCCGCGCCGATGTGGCCGATCGCAGCCACCCGAGATGGCGGGCGCGGCTGGGATCGGTCGGGCGGGCGCAATCGGTGGTGGAGGTGCGGATCGGCGACGAAGCGGGCCGGGCGGTGGCGCCGGACGAGCCGGGCGAGATCATGGTGCGGGGCGACACGGTGATGCCGGGCTATTGGCAGAACCCGGAGGCAAGCGCCAAGGCGCTGAAAGACGGCTGGCTGATGACCGGCGATGTCGGGTCGATGGATGTGGATGGCTATGTGACCATGCGGGACCGCTCGAAAGACCTGATCATCTCGGGCGGCACCAACATCTATCCCCGCGAGGTCGAAGAGGTGCTGCTGGAGCACGCCGACATCGAGGAGGCGAGCGTGGTCGGGCGGGCGCATCCGGAATGGGGCGAGGATGTGGTGGCCTTCGTGGTGCTGCGCGAAGGCGTGGCGCTGGACCAAGCGGCGCTGGATGCGCATTGCCTTGAGAATATCGCGCGGTTCAAACGGCCCAAAGCCTATTTCGCGCTGGGGACGCTGCCCAAGAACAACTATGGCAAGGTCTTGAAGACCGAGCTGCGACAGATGCTGGAGGAGATGGGAAATGATTGATCTGACAGGGAAAACCGCGCTGGTCACGGGATCGGTGCAGGGCATCGGGCTGGCTGTGGCCGAGGCGCTGGCCGGGGCGGGAGCGCGCATTGCGGTGCATGGGCTGGCCAGCGAAGCGGAGGCCGCGGCGGTCTGTGCCGGGCTGAGCGAGAAGGGCGCGGGCGAGGCGAAGTTTTTCGCCGGCGACCTGCGCGACCCGGAGGCAATCGAGGCGATGCTGGCGGCGGCCGCGGCTTGGGGGCCGGTGGACATTCTGGTCAACAATGCCGGGATCCAGCGCACCGCGCCGCTGGAGGCGGTGACGCGCGACATCTGGGACGGGATCATCGCGGTGAACCTGTCGGCTGCCTATCACACCATGCACGGGATCATGCCGGGGATGGCGCAGCGCGGTTTTGGCCGGGTGATCAACATCGCCTCGGTGCATGGGATCGTGGCCAGCAAGAACAAGGTGCCTTATGTGGCGTCGAAATTCGGGCTGGTGGGGATGAGCAAGGTGGCGGCGCTGGAATATGCCGATGCGGGCAGCCGGGCGAGCGGTGGTGTGACGGTGAACTGCATCGCGCCGGGCTGGACCGAGACCGCGATCATCGCGCCGCAGGTGGCCGAGCGGGCGCAGGCCTTTGGCGGCGACCGCGACAAGGGCATTGCCGATCTGCTGGCGGAAAAGCAGCCGAGCAAGCGGATGAGCGACCCGGCCGAGATCGGGGCGCTGGCGCTGTGGCTCTGCGCCGATGTGGCGCATAACATCACCGGCACGGTGATCCCGGTAGATGGCGGCTGGACCGCGCAATAGGGCGGGCCGACCGCGCCGGGACGGAAAGGATTGCTGCCGCGCGGGGCGGTGGATCGCTTGCACATGTCGGCCCGACGCGCCAAACCGGACACCGCGCCCCGTGACAGCGAGAAACGGGGCGATGCCGGGGTGCCGGGCCTCCACGACCGTCGCGCGGCAGCCCACCGTTGGCGAACGGTGGATCAAGGCGTTTTGCATTCGATCTGGACCATGGACCGGATGCAAAACGCGCGAAACATCGACAGGGCGCGGGCCTCTTTCACGCTTTCCAATTCAGAAAACATGCAAAAGGCTTCAGGGCCGCTTGCCGCTCATTTCTTCATGAACGTCGGCCAGCTCCTGCTGCAGGCGCAACTCGTGCAGCAATACGGCTGTCATCGGTTTGGCGAGATGCGGGTTGGGCCTTGCCGCGGCGGGCGGCGCCGATTGCGCCGGTTTGCGGGCTCTCGGCTCGGCGGTCGGCGGTTCCGGCTTCAACACGGATTTCTGGCTGGCCTGGGCCTGGACAATGGCGCGCGAGGTTTCGACCGGGGCCGCGGCGGCGGCTGTCGCCACGCCTTGCAGGGCCATGGCCTTTTGCGCGCCGGAGCGGGCCGAATGCGCGCTGTGGCTGGTATGAGGCGAGCCACGGGCAAGTGCCGCAGCGCCTGTCGTTTCAATCAGAGACATCCCTTGGGCTCCTCAACATGAGAGCCCCCACCATGTTCCAGGATGATGCAGCGGGCTTAAGAGGAGGTTAATCCAGGCCGCAGAGATAGATCGGATTTGAAAGACCCCGGAGCGGCGTGGGGCCGTCCGGGGTCATTCGTCACAGTCGTGTGGGCCTCGGGAGATCAGGGGCAGGGGCCGGTGCGATAGGTGCCGTCACCGTTGGAATAGGCGCATTCGCCGGTCTGCTGGTTGCGTGCGACCATGACGCCGGCGGCTGCGCCGGCCAGTGTGGTCAGCACGGTCCAGTTGGTGTTGGCGCCGAGCGCCTTGGCGGTGATCAGGCCGACCGCGCCGCCGGCAAGAGCGCCGCCGAGCTGATTCTGGTCCTGGGTGCTCATCTGGCAGGCCGAGAGGGCCATGCTGCTGGCCAGGGCGATGGGGACGAGGGATTTGAACATATTTTTCTCCAGTTCAGTTTGCGCAGACGATAGGCGCTTTGTCGGGATCGGAAAGGTCCAACGCACCGTCTCGCAGAGCGTTGGCGGTTTTCCGCCGTTGCCGGCCGGGTGCCGAAAACGCCCGGTCTCTACAAGGTAACGCCGCTGCGCGCACAAGGTTCCCTCGCGCGCGCAAGCTGACCGGCTCAGCCGCCTTCGCGGTTCTCGATCAGGTCTTCGACCACCGACGGGTCGGCCAGGGTCGAGGTGTCACCCAGGGCGCCGTAATCGTTCTCGGCGATCTTGCGCAGGATGCGGCGCATGATCTTGCCCGAACGGGTCTTGGGCAGGCCCGGCGCCCATTGGATCGCATCGGGAGAGGCGATCGGGCCGATCTCCTTGCGCACCCAGTTCCTGAGCTCGGTCTTGAGTTCGTCGGTATATTCCTGGCCATCCATCAGGGTGACGTAGCAATAGATACCCTGGCCCTTGATTTCATGCGGGAAGCCGACGACAGCGGCCTCGGACACAGCCGGGTGGGCGACCAGCGCGCTTTCGACCTCGGCGGTGCCCATGCGGTGGCCCGAGACGTTGATCACGTCATCGACCCGCCCGGTGATCCAGTAGTCGCCGTCTTCGTCGCGCCGACAGCCATCGCCGGCGAAGTAATAGCCCTTGTAGTCGGAAAAGTAGGTTTTCACGAAACGGTCATGATCGCCATAGACGCTGCGCATCTGGCCGGGCCAGCTGTCCTTGATGCAGAGCACGCCTTCGGCCGGGTTGCCGTCGATTTCCTTGCCGGAGGTGGGATCGAGCACCACCGGCTGGACCCCGAAATAGGGCTTCATCGCGGCGCCCGGCTTGGTGGCGTGGGCTCCGGGCAGGGGGGTGAGCATGTGGCCGCCGGTTTCGGTCTGCCACCAGGTGTCGACGATCGGGCAGCGGCCCTTGCCGACGGTTTCATTGTACCAGTTCCAGGCCTCGGGGTTGATCGGCTCGCCGACGGTGCCGAGCACCTTGAGCGAGGAGAGGTCGTGTTTCTCGACCGGCTCGGGGCCATGCGCCATGAGGGCGCGCAGGGCGGTCGGGGCGGTATAGAACTGGTTTACCTTGTGCTTTTCACAGACCGCCCAGAACCGGCCGACATCGGGCCATGTCGGCACGCCCTCGAACATCAGCGTGGTGGCGCCGTTGGCCAGCGGGCCATAGACGATATAGCTGTGGCCGGTGACCCAGCCGACATCCGCCGTGCACCAGTAGACATCGCCGTCGTGATAATCGAACACATGCTCATGGGTCATCGCGGCCCAGAGGAGATAGCCGCCAGTGGTGTGCAGCACGCCCTTGGGCGCGCCGGTGGAGCCAGAGGTATAGAGGATGAAGAGCGGATCCTCGGCGTTCAGCACCTCGGGTTCGCACTCGGTCGAGGCATGGGCCATCAGCGTGT
>CBDUGF010000015.1:0-45862 GCA_965366835.1 uncultured Rhodobacterales bacterium | reverse complement strand
GATCCGGAAGGGCTGCGCGGGCCACAATTTGATGGCGCCTGGGTCGATGAGCTGGGCTGTGCCGCGATCGACAAGGGCACCAACCAGCCCAACAAGTTCCTCGATCCGAAATCATCGGAATCGGCATTGCCGCACCATTCCAATGGCTTCCGCGATGAGTTCATGCAGATGCAATACCTGCGCGCTATGTCCAGTTTTTGGGCGGATGCTGGTAACAACCCACAATCGAGCGTCTATGAAGGCAAGATGGTGGATCTGAGCCGCGCCCATGTCTGGGCCTGGGATGCGCGGCCTTATCCGTTCTTCCCCGGCAACAGCGAATTGTGGAGCGATGCCGCAAACTATGCCCGGGGGCATTGGATCACCGGGCGCGTTTCGTCGCGAAGTCTGGCCTCGGTTGTTGCCGAGATTTGCACCCGGTCAGGGGAAGCGCATTTCGATGTCTCCGAGTTGTACGGCGTCGTGCGCGGCTATGCGGTGAGCGATGTGAGTGAAGCCCGGGCAGCGCTTCAGCCGTTGATGCTTCGCTATGGCTTTGATGCGGTCGAGCGCGACGGTGTTTTGACCTTCCGCATGCGCGACGGGCTGCAAGACGGGGTGATGGGCACCGATCATCTGGCGATGCATGACGAGATTGAAGGCCAGGTCGAGCGGCTGCGCGCCTCGGAGGCCGATCTTGTGGGACGGGTGCGGCTGCGTTTCGTTCAGGCCGACGGCAACTTCGAAGTGCTCTCGGAAGAGGCGGTACTGCCCGATGAGGCCACCCATGCGGTGGCCACGAACGAAATTTCCATCGCGCTCACGCGCGGCGAGGGGCGGCAGGTGGTGGAACGATGGCTTTCCGAAGCGCGCGTCGGCCGCGACAGTGCCCGCTTTGCGCTGCCGCCGTCGCGGCTCGATCTTTCGGCGGGCGATGTCGTGTTGCTGGAAGATGCGGTGCGCAGCGATCTCTTCAGGATCGACCGGATCGAGATGGGCGCGGCGCAGATGGTCGATGCCGTGCGGATCGAGCCCGAAACCTATCGCCCGGTCGAGATCGAGGAAGATGCGATCTCGCTTGGCGAGTTCGTGCCGCCGGTGCCGGTGTTCCCGCTGTTTCTCGACCTGCCGCTGATGACCGGCTCGGAGGTGCCGCATGCACCGCATATCGCGATTACGGCCAAGCCGTGGCCCGGATCGGTTGCTGTCTACAGCTCGGGCAGCGACAGCAATTACGATCTCAATCGCCTGATTTCCGTGCGTGCCATCGTCGGGGTGACGAAGAACAACCTCGCAGGCGCGCGGATGGGGCTTTACGATCGCGGCGAAGGGCTGATCGTGGAACTGACCTCGGGTGCGCTGGAAAGCGTTGACGAAGAAGCGCTGCTGGCCGGTGCCAATCTTGCGGCTATCGGCGACGGCACGCCAGAAGGCTGGGAACTTTTCCAGTTCCGGGATGCGACCCTGGTGGACGACAACACCTATCTTCTGAGCCACAGGTTGCGAGGACAACTCGGCAGCGATGCCTGGGCCAAGGATCTCTGGCCAATCGGGTCATACTTTGTGCTGATTGACGGGGCTCCAGAGCAGATCGACCTGAACGAAGCGCAGCGCAACATCGCGCGGCACTATCGGATCGGTTCGGCGCGGCGCAGCTATGATGACCCTTCGTATCGTCATCAGTCGCACGCATTCGAAGGAGTCGGGCTAAAACCGCTCAGCCCGGTGCATCTGAAGTCGACGCGGCAAGGCAACGGCGACGTCGCACTCTCCTGGATCCGCCGCACAAGGATCGGCGGGGACAACTGGGACGGACTGGACGTGCCGCTCGGCGAAGAGCGCGAGGCCTATCTCGTGCGGGTGATTCAGAACGGCGCGATCCTGCGTGAGACCGAGGTCACCGCGCCGGAATGGACCTATAGCTCCGGAGCACAGGCGGCTGATGGGGTCAGCGGCGCCTATGAAATCGAAGTGGCACAGATTTCGGCCCTGATCGGGGCCGGGGCCTATGCCAGCATCACTTTGACCGCCTAACCGCTTGCACAAGACACGCAACGTGTGGCTGCGGGATCGAGACGGAGCCGATCCGGCACGATTTCATCGCCGCAATCCTCGCAATAGCCGAACTCGCCCTCGTCAATTCGGACGAGGGCCGCGCGCAGACGTTGGGCCAGGACGTCGCGACGAGTCTGGGTGGCCTTCGCCATAGCCTGGTTTTGCAAGGCATCCATACGCGACAGCCGGCCCACTGATTGCTGATCGAGCGTGACGGTCTTCTGGCCCTCCTGGCCACGGACGTTTTCCGCTTCGATCCCGGCCAGGCGGGCGCCGATCAGGCGGCGTAGTTCCGCCATCAATGTCTCATTCAAGTTGTTCATCCCTCGCATCACAGGTTTACGATTGGATATCCGATCATATCTGACATAAACTGACCTCAGAAGAGGACGGATGCAAATGGCTGAAACACGAGAGAGACTTGCCAAGCTTGACCCGGTCTGGGCGCAGCTTGTCAAAGAGGCCGAACAGGCCGTGAAAGATGAGCCGCTTCTGGGCGGGCTGGTGCATTCCAGTGTGCTTTATCACGGATCGCTGGAACGGGCACTGTCCTACCGGATATCGATGAAGCTGGCGTCGGGCGAGATGCCCGAGCAGTTGATCCGTGAAATTTGCGACGAGGCGTATAGTGCTGATACTTCGCTGGCGATGGACGCCCGTGCGGATATCGCCGCGGTTTATGATCGCGATCCCGCCTGCCACCGGTTCTTGCAACCGCTGCTGTTTTTCAAGGGGTTTCAGGCGGTTCAGGCCTATCGTGTGGCGCATTGGCTGTGGAACACAGGGCGCAGGGATCTGGCCTATTTCTTTCAGATGCGGGTTTCGGAAGTGTTCAGCATCGATATTCACCCAGCGGCGAAGGTCGGCAAGGGGATCATGATCGACCATGCCCATGCGATCGTGATCGGTGAAACTGCCGTCGTGGGCGATAACGTGTCGCTGTTGCATTCGGTGACGCTGGGCGGAACCGGCAAGGATGATGAGGATCGTCATCCCAAGATCGGCGATGGTGTCTTGATCGGCGCCGGCGCAAAGGTTTTGGGTAACATCAAGGTGGGCAATTGCTCGCGCATCGCAGCCGGGTCTGTGGTTCTGACCGAAGTTCCGCCGTGCAAGACTGTGGCAGGGGTGCCGGCGCGGATCGTCGGAGAAGCGGGTTGTTCCCAGCCATCGATCACGATGGACCAAATACTGAAGAGTGGCGCGTAAGCTCTTGAAAAGAGCTGTTTTAGGGCGATGCGAAATTTTGTTTTGCCAGGAAAGCGGAGATCGCTGTTGCGGTAGCCTCTGGCGCGGTGTCGGGAAAGAAATGCCCGCCCGGTAGACTGGCGGCGCTGATATCGGTGAGCCTGTCGGCCCAGGTTGCGGCCACGTCATAGGCTTTGGCCATGGCGCCGTCGGCGCCAAAGAGGACCAGCGACGGGCAGCGGACTCGGCGGCTCAGATCGGCAGCGTCATGGGCGAAATCGACGGCAATGGCTGCTCGGTAGTCGTTGCACATGCAGCGGACCGTTTCAGGATTGCGCCAGGCCTTGCGATAGGACGCAAGCTGATCCGGCGCGAAATCATCAAGCTTTGCAGCCCCCCAACCCAGCAGGCACGCTTCATGGAAATAGTCTGGATCGGCCAGGATGAGTCGTTCTGGGAAGGGTTCGGGCTGGGCTAGAAAAAACCAGTGATAATAGCTGCTTGCGACCTCTTTTGAAAGTTCGCTCAGAAGCAGGTGAGTGGGAATGATGTCCATCAGGACCAGCGAGGCGATGCGCGTAGGCGCGTCGAGCGCGATGCGATGGGCCGTGCGCGCGCCGCGATCGTGCCCGGCCAGATGGAACCGTTCGAAGCCCAGCGACGCCATCAGGTGCAACTGGTCCCGCCCCATGGCGCGAAAACTCATCTCTTCGACGGTCGCAGGCTTTGACGAGGCGCCATAGCCGCGCAAATCGGCCGCGATCACAGTGTATTTCTGTGCCAGTGCGGGCGCAATTTCGGCCCACATCGTGCGGGTCTGAGGGAAGCCGTGCAGCAGCAATAGCGGCGGTCCGGAACCGCCGCGGGAATAGGCGATGTGGGTTTCGCCCGACTTGAAGATGTGATCGGTGAAGCCGCCGATCATCACGTCAACGCGTCGAGAATGCGCGCCCAGCTACGCGCGCCCTTGTGGAAGCTTTCCAGGTCGTATTTCTCGTTGGGCGAGTGGATCTGGTCGTCATCGCGGCCAAAGCCGATCAGCATCGCATCCATCCCAAGCAATGATTTGAAATATCCGGCAATCGGGATCGAGCCGCCGCAGCCAATATAGGCAGCAGGGCGCGGCCATTCATCGCTGAGCGCCTGGCGCGCCTTTTCGAAGGCTGGATTGTCGATCGCCATCTGAGACGCAGGTGAGCCCTTTTCGGTGCGGTATTCGACTGAGAAACCGGGTGGCAACTGGCTTTCGAGATAGCTGCGGAAGGTTTTGCGAATGGTTTCGGGGTCCTGCGTCCCGACCAGCCTGAAGCTCAGCTTGGCGCTGGCCTTGCTGGGCAGCACGGTTTTGAACCCGTCGCCGGTATAGCCACCCCAGATGCCGTTCACATCGCAAGTGGGGCGTGACCAGATCTGTTCGAGCGGCGTGCGGTCCTGTTCGCCGGCAGGCTCCTTGAGCCCGACATCGGCGAGATAGGCGGCGTGATCGAAATTCAGCCCCTGCCATTGTGCGCGAATATCGTCGGGCAGCTCGGGCACGCCGTCATAGAAGCCGTCGAGCGTAATCCTTCCGGTGTCGTCATGCAGCCCGGCGAGGATCTTCGTCAGCACCCGAATCGGGTTCATCGCCAGGCCGCCATACATACCCGAATGCAGGTCGCGCTTCGGGCCGATGATGGTGAAATCTTCGCCCAAAAGTCCGCGCAGCATCGTCGTGATGGCCGGAACCGCGCTTTCAAACAAACCAGTGTCGCAGATCAGGGCAATGTCGGCAGTCAGTTCCTCGGCATTTTCCGTCATGTAAGGCACCAGCGAGGGCGAGCCCGATTCCTCCTCTCCTTCGAAGAAGAAGGTGATCTTGCAGGGCAGGGTGCCACGTTCGGCTTTCCAGGCGCGGCAGGCTTCGACAAAGGTCATGAGTTGGCCCTTGTCATCGCTCGAGCCGCGACCGCGGATCACGGTGCCGTCTTCGGTTTCCTCCAACGCCGGATCGAACGGATCGCGGTCCCAAAGATCGAGCGGATCGACCGGTTGGACATCGTAATGGCCATAGAATAAAAGGTGCGGGCCCGGTCCGTCGACATGGCCGACAACCATGGGATGGCCCGGAGTTCTGTGCTTTTCCGCCTTTGCACCCAGGCTTTGCAAATCGGCCACCAGCCAATCGGCGGCGCGTTCGCACTCGGCTTTGTACGCCGGATCGGTTGAGATCGAAGGGATGCGCAAAAGCTCGATCAGCCGGTCGGTCGCAGCGGGCAGATCGCGATCAATCCGGTTCAGAACATCTGTCAGCGACATGGCGTTGCTCTCCGTTTGCGTGAGGAATTGTGGCGGAGACTAACAGCCCGCCTGCCCATGTCCAGAGCAAGCCAAAGTGGCGGCGCTGGCCTGCCTGGCTGCGACGCAAACGAAAACGGCAACATTGATCGAAGTCAAAGCCACTCCGGGGCGGCAAATTGTAACCTTTCCCGGAGGAACTCGGCTGGTTATATAGGTCGACAATGCGAACAGGGCAGTGGCCCGATCCGGAAATGATCAAGGTTTGGAAACGCCTTGCTGTCCGGTAAAGTTACGAAAAGGGGATGTCGCGTGGATTATATGGCGCAACTGGACAAGGCACTGGAACGCTTGCACGACGAAGGGCGCTACCGCACCTTTATCGATATCGAGCGCAAGCAGGGTAACTTCCCGCACGCCACATGGCGCCGCCCCGATGGTACCGAACAGCCGATCACGGTGTGGTGCGGCAACGATTACCTCGGGATGGGCCAGCATCCTGCGGTTCTGAAGGCCATGCACGAGGCGATTGACGCCACCGGTGCAGGCTCGGGCGGAACTCGCAATATCTCTGGCACCACCGTCTATCACAAACGGCTCGAGGCCGAGCTTGCAGATCTGCACGGCAAGGAAGCGGCGTTGGTCTTCACTTCGGCCTATATCGCCAATGACGCCACACTCTCGACCCTGCCCAAGCTGTTCCCCGGGCTGATCATCTATTCGGATGCGCTCAACCACGCCTCGATGATCGAGGGCGTGCGCCGCAATGGTGGCGCCAAGCGCATCTTCCGCCACAATGACGTGGAGCACCTGCGCGAGTTGATGGCCGCCGACGATCCTGACGCGCCCAAGCTGATCGCGTTCGAATCGGTCTATTCGATGGATGGCGATTTCGGCCCGATCGAGGCGATCTGCGATCTGGCCGATGAATTCGGCGCGCTGACCTATATCGACGAAGTGCATGCCGTGGGCATGTATGGCCCGCGCGGCGCCGGTGTGGCCGAGCGTGACCGCTTGATGCACCGGCTCGACATCATCAACGGGACGCTGGCCAAGGCTTATGGCGTGATGGGGGGCTATATCGCCTCGTCGGCCAAGATGTGTGACGCGGTGCGCTCTTATGCGCCGGGCTTCATCTTCTCTACATCGCTTGCACCAGCCATCGCGGCGGGCGCCACGGCCAGCGTGCGGCACCTGAAAACCGACAAGGCGTTGCGCGAAAAACACCAGGAACAGGCGAAAATCCTGAAAGCCCGCCTCAAGGGGCTCGGGTTGCCGATAATTGATCATGGATCGCATATCATCCCGGTGATCGTCGGCGATCCCGTCCATACCAAGAAGCTGTCCGATATGCTGCTGGAGCAGTTCGGGATCTATGTTCAGCCGATCAACTACCCGACCGTTCCGCGCGGCACCGAGCGTTTGCGCTTTACACCGTCGCCGGTGCACGGGCCCGACGAGATTGAAAAGCTGGTCCGCGCAATGGATAATCTTTGGGCGCAATGTGCGCTGAATCGCGCCGAGTTGAGTGCCTGACGCCACGCTGCATGTGCAAACGAACTTGTATTATGCTATGAATATGTCATGACAAAACACGAGTCGCGCAAGGGATGTGTGCGATTCGACCATGTGGCTGGGGCAGGGACATGATCGGGCGCAAAACCAAGCGCAAACCCGAAATGGAAGACGTCGAGCCCAAGTGGTTTGACGATTTCGACCTGCGTCTCGGCGATCTGATGCGCGGCGAACGCGCCACGCTCGGCAAATCGCTCCTCGACGTTCAACGCGAATTGCGCATCAAGGCCGCCTATATCGCCGCGATTGAAAATTCTGATCCAAACGCCTTTGATACCCCCGGCTTCATCGCCGGATATGTGCGCTCTTATGCGCGCTATCTGAACATGGATCCCGACCGGGCGTTTACCGCGTTTTGCAAGGAAAGCGGATTTTCCACTGCGCATGGCATGTCGGCCGCGGCCTCGACGATTCGCAAACCGCAAAAAGAGATGAAGGGCAGCGGGCTGGGCCGGACCCAGACCGATCCGTTCGGTCGCGCCAACTCCGGCTTCACCCCGGTCGGTGACAGTTTTCTGTCCCGGATCGAGCCGCGTGCGGTCGGGTCGCTCCTTGTTCTCGGTGCGCTCGTTGCGGCGCTTGGCTTTGGCGGCTGGACCGTGCTCAACGAGGTGCAGCGCGTGCAGGTTGCGCCGGTCGACCACACACCCAGCGTTTTGGCCGAACTCGACCCACTGGAAGCCGCCACCCCGGTCCGGGATGTCACCGACGCCGGGGATACCATTGGCGCAGGGGTATTCGCGCCGCCGACCAATTCCATGGACCGGCTCTATCGCCCGCAGGCGTTGGACGTACCGGTGATGGTGGCGCGCGATGCGCCGATTTCCTCGCTCGATCCGGCCTCGATCGGCACTTTCGCCGAAAACGAAGCGAGCCGCCCCGCGATACCGACTCGCGATATTCCCGTGGCCACACCGCAGGTGATCGCAGATCGACCCGCCGGGGTTGTACTTTTTGCGGTGCGCCCGGCCTGGGTCCGGATCCGTGCGATAGACGGCACGGTAATTTTCGAAGGCACGCTCGATGCCGGCGCCGAATATGCCATCGCGCAGGATGTCGAGGCGCCGACATTGCAGGCCGGCATGTCTGGCTCGCTCTATGTCGAGGTCGATGGCGAGCTCTTTGGCCCAATGGGGCAGGGCACCGCAACGGTGCGCAACCTGTCGATGGCGCGCGCCGATCTGCTGGCGACCTATCAGCCGGCTGATCTGGCTCAGGACCCGGAACTGAGCAAGGTCATCGCGATGGCCGAGGCACAATCGCTTTCCCAACCGCAAGAATAGTCTTTCGTTCATTGCAGGATTTGCGCGGGATGGCTAACTAGCTTTCCACCACACCGCTTCATCAATTCGGGACAATCGGCCATGTCGATCACGCATCTGCGCCCCTGGCGGGCAATCGAACGTCGCAAAAGCCGGCAGATCCATGTTGGGTCGGTTCCGGTCGGTGGCGATGCGCCCATCGCGGTGCAAACCATGACCAACACCCCGACCACGGATGTTGCCGCAACCGTGGCGCAGGTTCAGGCCGCGGCCGAGGCCGGGGCAGATCTGGTGCGGATATCTGTGCCCGACGAGGCTTCCTCCAAGGCGCTACGCGAGATAGTAGCGGAGAGCCCGGTGCCGATCATTGCCGATATTCATTTCCACTACCGGCGCGGGATCGAAGCCGCCGAAGCGGGTGCCGCTTGTTTGCGGATCAATCCCGGCAACATCGGCAGCGCGGCGCGCGTGCGCGAGGTCATTTCGGCTGCGCGCGATCATGGCTGTTCCATGCGCATCGGCGTCAATGCCGGCAGCCTCGAGAAGCATCTGCTTGAAAAATATGGTGAACCCTGCCCGGCGGCGATGGTTGAATCCGGTCTGGAACATATTCGCATCCTGGAGGATCACGATTTTCACGAGTTCAAGATCAGCGTGAAAGCTTCGGATGTGTTCATGTCCGCCGCCGCCTATCAGCAACTGGCCGAAGCCACCGATGCGCCCATCCATCTCGGCATTACCGAAGCGGGCGGATTTGTTTCGGGCACGATCAAGAGCGCGATCGGCCTGGGCAATCTGCTCTGGATGGGGATCGGCGATACCCTCAGGGTGTCGCTCTCCGCGGATCCGGTGGAGGAAGTGCGCGTCGGCTTCGAAATCCTGAAATCTCTGGGCCTGCGTCACCGCGGCGTCAACATCATATCCTGCCCCTCATGCGCGCGTCAGGGCTTTGATGTGATCAAGACGGTAGAGGCGCTCGAAACCCGGCTGGCCCATATCCACACACCGATGAGCCTGTCGATCATCGGATGTGTGGTCAACGGCCCGGGTGAAGCGCTGATGACCGATATCGGCTTTACCGGCGGTGGCGCGGGCGCCGGGATGGTTTATCTCGCCGGCAAACAGGACCACAAATACGGCAACGAAAAGATGGTCGATCATATCGTCGAACTGGTGGAAAAGCGTGCTGCCGAAATCGAGATAGCGGAAGCTGCCGACGCCGAAGCGTAGTCCTTGCGCTACTGCCCGGTTCTGCTGGACAGGTAGCGATCGAGCACGGCTTGTGGCATCGCGCCGCGCAGCATCATGCGCGGTAGCACGTAAAATGGCAGGGTATCGACGCCAAGGCTCTCTTCGAGCCCCGACCGCTGGCTCACATCGATCAGATAGACCCTCAGATCATGACGCAATGCCAGCTCTTTCAGTTCGCGTTCGGCTTTCGCGCAGCCCTTGCAGCCAGGCGATGAGAGAAAGGCGATCTTCAGCGCCGCCGTCTCGCGCCCGACACCTGGAAGCGCATCGGAGAACAATTGCGCGCCATGATTCCGGATCAATGCCTGATCGGAGGCGATTTCGGCGTCATAAGCTGCCGCAATCGACGGTTCACGCCTGCGCAAGAGCTCTGGTGTGCGCACCAGCACTTCGCGAATAGCCTGGCCCAGTTCCTGTCGTTCAGCGTGGCTCAGGTTGAACAGATCGGTTTCTGCCAGCGGCGCCGTCGCGAAACCGAGCATGATCGCCGCCGCGACCCAAGCATTCGCCCGGTACTTTGCGCGCATTAGTCTCGGCGCAGTTCCGCAACGATCGCCTGCATGCTATCGAGCGGCAAATATCCGCGCAGCATCTGATCGTCGACGACAAAAGTGGGCGTGCCGTTGATCTTCATGCGACGGCCGAGATCATGATTCGCCGCGATGACGGCATCGACCTCAGGAGAATCCATCTGCTTCAGAATTTCTGCCGAATCGAGCCCCAGCGTTCCGGCAAGCCGTTCCAATACGGTACTGGTCGGTTCCCCTTTGAGCCGGATCAGAGCATCGCCGGCGGCGTGATAGGCCTGATCCCCAGCCACCTGCCGAACCGCGATGGCAAACCGCGCAGATTTTGTCGACGCGTCGCCCAGGATGGGAAAATCCTTTATGATCAGGCGGATGTTTCCATCAGCCTTCAACAGGGCCGCAACCTCGTCATGGGCCTTGCGGCAATAGCCGCAGCGATAATCGACGAACTCGACCATCGTGATATCGCCTTGCGGATTGCCGCCGACCCAGGAGTTGGGGTCGTTGAACAGCGCATCGGCATTGGCCCGCACCAGTGCCTCGTCCTCGCCGGCCTTTTCGGCAGCTTCGCGTTCCTCAAGGACGGCGACCGCCTCCATGATCACTTCGGGGTTTTCCAGAAGATAGCCCCGGATTTCCGCGTGCAACGCTTCGCGCTCGGCGTCTGACATGGATTTCAGATCGAGGCTCAGCGCCGGGCTTGAGAGCGCCACACAAAGGGCGAGTGCAGATGTCAGGTGGCGTTTCATGCTCAAAGCTCCATCTATTTGGCCAGGGTGGCTTTCGCTGCAAAAAGCACATCCTGCGCCTGTTGCCAACCGGTTGATCCGCGCAGCATTTGGCCGGCTGCGGGTTTGGCGCGATTGCCGGCATCTTTCTGCCAGCCTTGAAAGGCAAGGCGCCCTGACGTCGCGACAGCGGCCATTCCGGGCTGTTTCGATACCGCGGATGGCTGTGCCGAATTGCGTATTTACCGGGCAGCGCTGCCCTTGCATTGACGGCAGACCCCGTTCCTAGTGTAAGGCCAGTGCAGTAACGATAGAGAGAAAACCATGCGAAACTCAAGGCGCGGTTCGGTCGATCCCTTTATTGTGATGGATGTCATGGAGGCTGCGCGCCGGGCCGAGGCGGCGGGACGTCACATAATCCATATGGAAGTGGGGCAGCCCGGTACGCCTGCTCCCGCTGGGGCGCGGGCAGCTCTCGCGCGGTCGATGGAACAGGATTCGCTGGGCTATTCGGTGGCGCTGGGGCTTCCCGATTTGCGCGCCAGGATCGCCCGACATTACCAGGATTGCTACGGTGTCGATCTCGATCCGGCTCGTGTGATCGTCACACCCGGCTCTTCAGGAGCATTCCTTCTGGCTTTTACCGCGCTCTTTGATACCGGCGATCGTGTCGGTATCGGCGCGCCGGGATATCCATCTTATCGCCAGATTCTCAAAGCCCTCGATCTTGTTCCCGTCGAGATCGCTACCCGGCAGGAAAACCGGCTGCAACCGGTTGCAGATGAGCTCACCGGTCTTGATCTGCGCGGGCTGATGGTCGCCTCGCCAGCCAATCCCTCCGGCACGATGCTCGATCGAGCGGCGATGGAGGCTCTGATCGCGGCTTGCCAGCAAACCGATACCGCCTTTATCAGCGACGAGATTTATCACGGCATCGAATATGAGGCCAAGGCCGTCAGCGCCCTCGAGATCACCGACGAAGCCTATGTGATCAATTCCTTTTCCAAGTATTTCTCGATGACAGGCTGGCGCGTCGGATGGATGGTTGTCCCGATGGACCACGTCCGCCTGGTCGAGAGGCTGGCGCAGAACCTGTTTATCTGTGCGCCGCATGCCAGCCAGGTAGTGGCATTGGCGGCAATGGATTGCGATGAGGAATTGCAAGCAAACCTGGCGGTCTATCGCACCAACCGCGCCTTGATGCTCGAAGGCCTGCCGAAAGCCGGTTTTGACAGGATCGCCCCGCCCGATGGCGCTTTTTATATCTATGCCGATGTGTCGCACCTTACCCAGGATAGCCGCGCTTTTGCCGCTGAAATCCTCGAGAATGCCGGGGTTGCAGTGACACCGGGGCTCGATTTCGATCCGGATCGCGGCGCCGGCACGCTTCGGTTTTCCTATGCGCGCGCAACCGGCGATATCAAGGAAGGGCTGGCGAGGCTGGCCGCGTTCATGGCGACGCGAGGGTGATTTCCAAAGCTGCGGCATTGCGATAGACTTGTTGACAACAAACCGGGGCAGGACATGAGCAGGCTGGCCACGATTCTGATCGTTCTTTTCCTCTCGATTCTGGGGGGGGCCCTTGCGGCGCAGGGGTTTTCCGGCCTTGCGCGTGTCGAAGCCGAAGCCAGCCGGGCCACGGACCTGCGCGGTGGAGCCCTGATCGAAATACGGCTGAGCCAGGGCGTGCCATATCGGCTCTATACCTTGCCCGAGCCTGACCGCCTGATTCTGGACTTCCGCGAGGTCGACTGGTCGGGGCTCGACCCGGTGCAGTTCGATCAGGCCGAGGCGGTGTCGGAGGTTCGGTTTGGCGGTCTGCGACCCGGCTGGTCGCGGATGGTGGTCGATCTGGACAGGCCGATGCTGGTGAGCCTCGCCGACCTGCGCACCGATGACGCTACCGGTGCCGCGCATCTTTCCGTCAAGCTGAAGGACGCTACACGCGAAGTGTTCAATGCGTCGCCGATTCCCGCCAATCTGGCGGCCTGGGACGTGCCGGCGGAAATGAGCACGAGAACCGCGCGCGACGGCCGCCTGACCGTGCTGATTGACCCGGGCCATGGCGGCATCGATCCGGGCGCCGAACGCGACGGCGAAAGCGAGAAGAACCTGATGCTGCTTTTCGCCTTCGATCTGCGCGAGGCGCTGCTCAGGGTTGATGGCGTGGATGTGGTTCTGACACGAGAGGATGACCGGTTCGTTTCGCTCGAGCGGCGCGTTGCAATTGCCCATCAGGAGGGGGCGGAGCTGTTTTTGTCGCTGCATGCCGATGCGATCTCGGAAGGTCGGGCACATGGCGCCGTTTTGTATACGCTGGCTGACGAAGCCAGCGACGAAGCCAGCGCCCTGCTGGCGGAACGGCACAACCGTGCCGATATTCTTGCCGGTATCGATCTGACCGGCAGTGACGATGTGATCGCCGATGTGCTTCTGGATCTTGCGAGAACGGAAACCCAGCCCCGGACCGAGGCTCTGGCCCGCTCGCTGGTCAAGGGGCTAGAGGCCGCGGGCATTCCGCTAAACCGCCGGCCCTATCGCGCCGCTGCCTTCTCCGTGCTGAAGGCGGCGGATATCCCCTCGGTTCTCCTGGAAATCGGGTTCCTCTCGAGTGACCGGGATCTTGCCAACCTCTCTGATCCGCTCTGGCGGCGAAAAGCTGCCGCAGGCATACGCGACGGTTTGCAGGCATGGATCATCTCCGACAAAACCACACGCGATCTGGTACGGCAATGATCCGGCCTTGCAAGCAAGCACAGCGAGCGGGAATGGCAGGAACCAGCCGGTTTCTCATGCGGTTGTGTTTTGACGCCCGAGGTACCGAAGCCTATATGGTAGGGGCGCATAGCAGGGGGCCTTCGTGCTGAGAACCATCCTTTCCGCACTTGGCGGTCTTTTCAGTCTTGTAACACTGGGGTTGATGATGATCGCCCTGGCGCTGGGCGCTGTGTTCTGGGTCTACGGCCGCGATCTTCCCAGCCATGCCAGACTGGCGCAATACACACCGCCAACGATCAGCCGGATCTATTCGGTCGAAGGCAAGATCATCGACGAATTCGCGCGAGAACGCCGTTTGTTCGTGCCAGCCTCCGACATTCCCGATCTGGTGAAACAGGCTTTCATCAGCGCCGAAGACAAGAATTTCTATACCCACAAGGGTTATGACACCCGTGGCATCCTGTCCGCGGCCTTTGAAGCCGTGAAATCGCGCGGGCGCAACGTGCGCGGCGCGTCGACCATCACCCAGCAGGTGATGAAGAATTTTTTGCTCTCTGGCGACCGCAAGATCGAGCGCAAGATCAAGGAAATTATCCTGGCCTCACGGTTGGAGGAGACGCTGAGCAAGGAAGAGATCCTCGAGCTTTATCTCAACGAAATCTTTCTCGGCCAGAATTCCTATGGCGTTGCCGCCGCGGCGCAGACTTACTTCAACAAGACACTATCGCAGCTTGAGCCGCACGAGGCCGCGTTCCTGGCATCGCTGCCCAAGGCGCCGTCGGATTTCCACCCGGTGCGCCGCAAGGACCGTCTGCTGTCGCGCCGCAACTTCGTGCTCGAGGAGATGAAGGAAAACGGTTTTCTGACAGAGGCGGCGTATCAGCAGGAGGTGGCGCAGCCGCTTCGGTCGGTTCAGAACGGCGATTTCGAGAACTACCGCGTCGCCTTGCCGCCGCGGGACTATTTCACCGATGAAATCCGTCGCCAGCTGAGCCGCGATTTCGGCGAGGACGAATTCTTCACGGGCGGCATGAGCGTGCGCGCCACCATCGATCCGGAGATGCAGGACGAAGCTGCGCAGGCGCTGCAACGCCAGCTCGAACGTTATGATCGTGGTCTGGGCTTGTGGCGCGGCAGCGGCAAGAAAATTCCGACGGAGAAGCTGGGCAGCGAGCAAAGCTGGCGCGCTGCGCTCGCCGAGGTGAGAATCGCCCGCGACATCAAGCTCGACAACCCCTGGTATCCGGCCGTCGTGCTCGAGTTGGGCGAGCAGGACGCGCGGATTGGGATCGAAGGCGTCGAAAACGATGCCGACGGCCACTGGATCCCGGCCAAGGATGTGCAATGGGCACGCACACTGCTCGACAACGGCAAGCGCGGCAAGAAGGCCAGCGTCGCCAGCGATCTTCTGGAAGTCGGCGAAGTGGTGCATGTGCGCCGCATGACTGCCGACAACGATGGCAGCTTCATCCGCTGGACGCTGAGACAGGTGCCGCGCGTTCAGGGTGGATTCATGGTGATGGATGTCAATTCCGGGCGCGTGATCGCAATGCAGGGCGGATTTTCCTACCAGCACTCGGTGTTCAACCGCGCCACCCAGGCGCGCCGTCAGCCGGGATCGTCGTTCAAGCCGTTCGTCTATGCCTCGGCGCTCGACAGCGGCTATACCCCCGCCACCATCATCGTCGACGCTCCGATCGAGATCGATACGCCGCAAGGTGTCTGGCGCCCGAAAAACGCTTCGCACCAGTTCTATGGGCCAACCCCGTTGCGCACCGGTATCGAGCGATCGCGCAACCTGATGACGATTCGGCTCGCTCAGGAAGTGGGCATGGATGTCGTTGCCGACTATGCCGAGCGTTTCGGCGTCTATGAACGGATGAGCCCGTTCCTGGCCAACGCGCTTGGCTCGGAGGAGACCACCTTGTTCAAGATGGTGTCGGCCTACGCGATGTTCGCCAATGGCGGTGAACGCGTCGAGCCGACGCTGGTGGACCGGGTCCAGGATCGCTATGGCAAGACCGTGTTCCGGCACGACAATCGCGAATGCCAGAACTGTGACGACCCGACGGTTCCGCGCAGCAAATCGCCGACGATCACGTCAAACCGCGAGCGGGTGATGAACGCGGTCACAGCCTATCAGCTGACTTCGATGATGCAGGGTGTGGTGGAACGCGGCACCGCTTCAGGCGCGATCAACCTGCCGGTTCCGGTGGCGGGCAAGACCGGCACGACAAATGATGCCAAGGATGTCTGGTTCATCGGCTTTACCTCGAACATCGTGGCCGGTTGCTATATTGGCTATGACACGCCGCGCAGCATGGGCCGCGGCGCATCGGGCGGCGGCATGTGCGGTCCGGTGTTTCAGCAATTCATGAGCAAGGCGATCAAGAAGTATGGCGGTGGCAAGTTCCGCGCGCCGGAAGAATGCCTGTTCATCAAGATCGACCGGTTCTCGGGCGCCAAGCTGTCCGATGATGCCGGCGGCCCCGGCGTGGTTTCGGAATGCTTCCGCGAAGGCGAAGAGCCGATTTTCGGCATTACCTTCGATGGCGGCTTTGCCATGGGCTCCAACCTGCCGCTTTTTGAAGAAGCGGCCTCGGCTGGGCGGCAGGTGACTACGTCGACCGGTAAGAAAGCGGTTGTCGGTCCAAAGGCGAGCTTTGGCACCTTGAGCTCGGGCGGTCTCTACTGATCGCCCGACTTGCCCACGCCCTGCGGCTGGTCTATCACCCGGTTTCAAGCCTTCCTTGCGGGACATACCATGCGCGCTGAAACCCAGAACATCGTGGCCAATATCGAGAAATCGCTGCACCTGTTGCAGCAGCGCATGGATTGGGAGACGGCAGAACACCGGCTCGAGGAATTCAATGCCCGGGTGGAAGATCCCAATCTCTGGGACGACCCGCAAAAGGCGCAGAAGCTGATGCGCGACCGCCAGACGCTGGTGGATGCGATGGAGGTCTATACCTCGATACGGCGCGACCTTGACGACAATGTCGAACTGATCGAACTGGGCGAATTGGAAGACGATACCGAAGTTGTGGCCGAGGCGGAAGAGGCCCTGAAATCGCTGGAAAAGAAGGCTGCGGCAAAAGAGCTCGAGGCGCTGCTGGATGGCGAGGCGGATGCCAACGATGCCTTCCTGGAAATCAACGCCGGGGCAGGTGGCACGGAAAGTTGTGACTGGGCCTCGATGCTGGCGCGCATGTATGTGCGCTGGGCCGAGAAGAAGGGCTACAAGGTCGAATTGCAGTCGCAAACCGCGGGCGACGAAGCCGGGATCAAATCGGTTGCCTACAAGATCAGCGGACACAATGCCTATGGCTGGCTGAAATCCGAAAGCGGTGTGCATCGGCTGGTGCGTATTTCGCCGTTTGACAGCGCGGCCAAGCGGCATACGTCGTTCAGCTCGGTCTGGGTCTATCCGGTGGTCGATGACGGTATCGAGATCGAGGTCAATCCGGCGGATATCCGCATCGACACCTATCGCTCTTCCGGCGCTGGCGGCCAGCATGTCAACACCACCGACTCGGCAGTGCGCATCACCCACGCGCCCACGGGCATCGTCGTCACAAGCTCGGAAAAATCCCAGCACCAGAACCGCGATATCGCCATGAAGGCACTGAAATCGCGCCTCTATCAACTTGAGCTGGACCGCCGCAATGCCGATATCAACGCCGCCCACGAGGCCAAGGGCGATGCCGGTTGGGGCAATCAGATCCGCTCCTATGTGCTGCAACCTTACCAGATGGTGAAAGACCTTCGGACCAATGTGGAAACCTCGGACACCCAAGGCGTGCTCGACGGCGATCTCGACAAGTTCATGGCCGCGACGCTGGCGATGGATTTGAGCGGCAAAAGCCGTGGTGAAGCGCAGGCGGATGAATAGCACCCCGAAGCAAGGCAGCAAGGTCGCGGTGCTGCTCAGCGCAGACTCTGCGGATGACGGCCACTTGCCGCAGCCGGGTTTCGACGGCACCTTGATTTCCGATATTCTCTGATTGCATCGCCGATCCAACGCATTAACCTGCCTGAAAACGGGAGGGACAGACCGCGTGACCGATATTCTTGAACTTGACGCGCTGGCGCAGTCCGCCCTGCTCGATCAGCGCAAGATCAGCGCCGAAGAACTGATGCGGCTGACGCTGAAGCGAATCGCGGCGGTAAATGGTGAAGTTAACGCCATTGTTTCCCTGCGCGACGAGGCAGAACTGCTCGCGGAAGCGCGCGCCGCCGACACCAGGCAGCGCACCGGCTGGATGCACGGCCTGCCATTGGCCGTCAAGGACCTCGCCAATGCCAAAGGCCTGACCACGACCATGGGCTCACCGATTTTTGCAGACCAGGTCGCCGCCGAAGACGATCTGGTGGTGGCCCGCATGCGCGCCGCCGGGGCGATCATCATCGGCAAGACCAATACTCCGGAATTCGGCCTCGGGTCGCATACGTTCAACCCGGTCCATGGCGTGACCCGCAACCCTTATGATCTTGAACGCTCCGCCGGCGGCTCTTCGGGCGGGGCAGCCGCGGCCTTGGCGTGCCGGATGCTGCCCGTGGCGGATGGCTCCGACATGATGGGCTCGTTGAGAAACCCTGCGGCGTGGAACAACGTCTATGGTTTCAGGCCAAGCTGGGGGCGGGTGCCTTCGGAACCGGCAGGCGATACTTTCCTGCATCAATTGGCGACCTTGGGCCCGATGGGGCGCAGTCCACGCGATGTGGCAGCGCTGCTGGATGTGCAGTCCGGCCCCGACCCGCGCCAGCCTCACGGCTATATCGTATCGCCCACACTTCCCGAAATCGACAATCCCACAGGCAAGGTTCGGATCGGCTGGTTGGGCGATTGGGGCGGCGCCTACCCGATGGAAGCCGGCCTGCTCGAGCATTGCGAGGCCGCCTTGCCGAAGTTGCGTGATATCGGATTCACGGTCGAACCAGTTGCACCGCCATTCGACTCCGGCCAGCTCTGGCAATCATGGATCACGTTGCGGTCCTGGGCCGTGGCGGGAGGTTCGGCAGAGCACTACGAGAACCCGGCGACGCGCAAGCTCCTGAAGCCGGAAGCCATCTGGGAAATCGAACGCGGCCTCGGTTTCTCCGCCATCGAAGTGCACCGTGCCAGCGTGCTGCGTTCGCAGTGGTTCAAACGTGCGGCAGAGCTCTTCGAGACCTACGACGCCTTGCTCCTGCCGACCACGCAGGTCTGGCCATTTCCGACCGATTTGCGCCACCCGGAAGAGATCGCGGGCCATTCAATGGACACCTATCATCGCTGGATGGAGGTGGTGATCCCGGTCGGGCTGATCGGGTTGCCCTGCCTCAACATCCCCGTCGGTTTCGGCCAAAACGGATTGCCCGCAGGTCTGCAACTTTTCGGGGCGCGCGGACAGGACGCCCGGCTGCTCCAGATCGGGCAGAAATGGCATGACGCAACGAACTTTCCCGGGCAGCGACCCGCGATCCTGTCGAATGCTTGATTTTTCACGTCAGACGCGGTCTCCAATTCGCGATGCGTATGTGATCGGGGAGCAGACATGCACGAAGAGCTAGAACCCGGTGTGCCTGCATTTCGCGCGGTTGAAGCGACAATGCTGAAGGAAGCGTTGCGGCGCGGCTGGGCCGACATGAAGGCTGCACCCGGTTACGGGTTCATCTTCGCAAGCGCCTATGTCGCGATCGGGTTGCTTCTTTTGACCGTGACCTGGGCCACTGGCCAGACCTATTGGCTGGTTTTCGCGGCGGTCGGATTCCCGCTGGTCGGTCCGTTTGCAGCCGTCGGGCTCTATGAAGTGTCGCGCCGACTCGAACAGGGCCAGCCGCTCGAGTCAGACAAGATTTTCGGCGTTGTATTGCAGCAAAGCCGCCGTCAGCTGCCTTCGATCTGCGCCATCGTCATCATGGTATTCCTGTTCTGGTTTTTCCTGGCACACATGATCTTCGCCCTGTTTCTCGGGCTTTCGACGATGACGAATGTGTCGAGCTCGTTTGACGTCTACTTCACGGCAACCGGGTTGACGATGCTGGCTGTCGGCTCTGTCGTGGGCGCAGTTTTTGCCCTGTTGCTCTTCACGATCACGGTCATTTCGATGCCGTTGTTGCTCGATCGCGAAGTCGATTTCGTGACGGCGATGATCACCAGCTTTCAAACGGTGACAGGAAATCCCGGGCCGATGCTGGCCTGGGCGCTGATCATTTCGGTGCTCACCTTTCTGGCGCTGTTACCAGCGTTTTTGGGGCTGTATCTGGTGTTGCCACTGCTCGGTCATGCCAGTTGGCATCTATATGATCAGATCGCAATCCGCGACGATGGCGGCCCTCAACCTATTTGAAGGGCATATCCAGGTTCAGTAGCTTGGCATGAAACGGATGCAGGTCTTCGCGCCGCTTCATGCCACCGTGGCGCGCCGTGTGAAAGATCGCCGATCTGTTTGACTGGATATGTTCATAAACCATGCGTGCGGTACGGCGTCCGCTATGGCTTTCTCGAACGGTGCGAGTTGCATAACCTTCCCAGAAATTGTTTTCATAGGAAGAGACGCGCGACAGGAAATTGAATGAGCAAGTCAGCGCTTGGTGACGGGCAATCAGCGCGGCGATGCCCTGTTCCTGCCGCAGGATGACACCGCGAAACTCGCGGCTGGCTGCGGCGCTGGTCAGGCCTTGCTGAAGCATCGCTTCGCGCGGCTCGTAACCACGAATGAACGAATAACCGTCTTTGCGGAAAACATAGACCAGCCCGACCACAAAGAGCGCTTCGTCAACAAAGCTGGGGCGGCTGAATCTGTAAAATCCTGACGGAAAGGCCTCTTCCTTGACATCGACGGACCCGTTGCCAAGGAATTCCGCGATTTCCGGATGGCTGAAAAGCTCGGTTTTTCCGGTCTGAATGTCGTTGACCCGCTCCAGAAGGATACGCGCATCGACGTCAAAGAAGATGCAGATGCGATGCAGAACGTCCGGTCTCGGAAAGCTTTCGCCGGACAAATATCGGTTGAACTGAGTGCGATTGATTCCCAATTGTCGACACAGCCCTGCGATAGAGGGGTATTTGAGTGCGAGCTGACGCAGGTTGGCGCCAAAGATGCTTCGCAGCTCGGCGGGGTCGACGACCGGCGCCTTGGTTTCCAAAAAGTCTGGCACGCTTTCTTTCCCGTATGGTCCGAATGCCGCTTTGCAGCGGCTTGTTGGGCGATTCTTTCCTTTATCCTATCAGAGCCTTTCCTTGGATGTGACGCATTTATGCGTCATATGCGGTGCTGGTTGGCGTCACCTGGCGCAAGGATGGCCACAATCTTGATCACGCACGACACGTAATCGGGAATGTTCCTGACGCTTTGTTTTCCGTCAAATTTGCAGGGTAAGGGGAACATCCACTCGGGGACAAAGTATTGGGGAATAAAATGTACGGTGTTGTGCTTTGGAGCGACAAGGAAGATCGAAAAGCCGTTATCTGGTGCGAAGATCATGGTGATCTGGCGTTTTACAGCGGCCGGAAAGAGAGCGTCTTCGACGGGCCGCAACTTGATGCCGGTGATTTCGTGCAGTTTCAGTTGAACGAAAGCCTGGACGTGCGCGTTGCCCTGGACCCGCGCCTGGTCGCGGAAAGGCAATATCAGGGCCTGGCCGAAAGCCTGAAGGCCGGTGGCGTCAGGAATGCGCAAAGCTCGCGTCATGCGGCGACCCGGTATGACGAGCACGACGACAATGTCATCGCGTTCACACCGCGCCGGGAGAAAGCAAGGCTGGCGTCCTGACCAGCGAGCAATTCCGACCGATCAGTGACCGCGCGACAGCGCGGCGACACCGGTGCGCGCCACCTCAAGCAGGCCGAGAGGGCGCATCAGATCGGCGAATGCGTCGATCTTCTCGGGCGTGCCGGTGATCTCGAACACGAAGCTCTCAAGCGTGCTGTCGACCACATTGGCGCGGAAGATGTCGGCCAGACGCAGGGCTTCGACCCGTTTCTCGCCTCCGCCCGTGACCTTCAGCAGCGCCAGTTCACGCTCGACCGCCGCGCCTTCGACCGTCAGGTCATGCACCTCATGCACCGGAACGATGCGACCCAGCTGCGCCTTGATCTGTTCGATCACCTGGGGCGTGCCATTGGTCACGATGGTGATCCGGCTGGTATGGCCGGTATGGTCGACCTCGGCCACCGTCAGGCTTTCGATGTTGTAGCCGCGCCCGGAAAACAGCCCGATGACGCGGGCCAGAACACCCGGTTCGTTATCAACCACAACGGCGATGGTATGGCTTTCGCTCACATCGCTGAACGTCGGGCGCAGATTGTAGGCCGAATGCTTGTTCGCGCCTTTTTTGATTTTTAGAGGAGACATGTGAACAAATCCTTTCGCTCGCGTTCCGGTTCAGACCAGAACCGCCCCACTTGAGCCGATAGCGTCCTTGGTCGAGCTTTCGCCCAGCAACATCTTGTTATGCGGCTCGCCCGAGGGAATCATCGGGAAGCAGTTTTCGTGTTTCTCGACCAGACAATCGACAATCACCGGCCCGTCATAGGCGAGCATTTCCTTGATCGCCTCATCCAGATCGTCGGGATGGTCGACCCTGATACCCTTGCAGCCGAACGCCTCGGCCAGCTTGACGAAATCGGGCAGGGCCTCCGACCAGCTGTGAGAATAGCGCTCGCCATGCAGCAACTCCTGCCATTGGCGAACCATGCCAAGGCGTTCATTGTTCAGGATAAATTGCTTGACCGGCAGGCGAAATTGCACCGCGGTTCCCATTTCCTGCATGTTCATCAGCCAACTGGCCTCGCCAGCGACGTTGATCACCAACGCTTCGGGATGTGCCACCTGAACGCCGACGGAAGCGGGCAGGCCATAGCCCATGGTGCCCAGCCCGCCGGAGGTCATCCAGCGGTTGGGGTCGTTGAAGGTGAGGAACTGCGCGGCCCACATCTGATGCTGGCCGACTTCGGTGCAGATGTAGCGGTCGGCGTCGCGGGTCAGGGCTTCGAGCCGAGCAAGCGCGTGCTGCGGCCTGATCGATTTGGGCAACGGATCGAACTTCAGGCAATCCACCTTGCGCCAGTCATTGATCTGGCCCCACCAGGACTTCACCGCCTCCGTGGCCGTCTTGCGGCCGCGGGATTTCCAGACTTTCATAATGTCTTCAAGAACATGGCCGACATCGCCGACAATGGGGATGTCGACGCGGATCACCTTGTTGATCGACGACGGGTCGATATCGATATGGGCCTTGGTGGAATGCGGGCTGAAGGCGCTGATCAGGCCGGTGATACGGTCGTCGAACCGCGCCCCGATATTGATCATCAGATCGCAATCGTGCATCGCCATGTTGGCCTCGTAGAGCCCGTGCATGCCGAGCATCCCGAGCCAGTTCTTGCCGGTGCCGGGATAGGCGCCCAGACCCATCAGTGTCGAGGTGATCGGGAAATCGGTGGCATCGACCATCTCGCGCAAGAGCTGGCTTGCGCCCGGGCCCGAATTGATCACGCCGCCGCCGGTGTAAATCACTGGTTTCTTGGCCTTTTCCATGGCTTCGACCAGTTCGGTGATAGCATCCATATCGCCTTTGACCTGGGGCTGGTAATGCGAAACCTTGACCTTTTCCGGCGGTGTGTAGGTGGCCGAGGCGAACTGAACGTCCTTGGGTATATCGACCAGAACCGGGCCGGGGCGGCCGGTGGTGGCGACGTGGAAGGCCTCGTGAAGAGTGGCGGCGAGGGCGGAGGTCTCCTTGACCAGCCAGTTGTGCTTGGTGCAGGCGCGGGTGATGCCGACGGTATCGGCTTCCTGGAATGCGTCGGTGCCGATCATGAAGGTCGGAACCTGGCCCGAAATCACCACCAAGGGAATCGAATCCATCAGCGCATCCGTAATTCCGGTAACGGCATTTGTTGCGCCAGGGCCGGAGGTTACGATCACAACGCCGGGTTTTCCGGTGCTGCGGGCATAGCCTTCGGCGGCGTGGACGGCGCCTTGTTCGTGGCGCACGAGGATGTGGCGGATATCGTTTTGCAGGAAGATCTCGTCGTAGATCGGAAGCACGGCGCCGCCGGGGTATCCGAACACGACGTCCACGCCCTGATCCCTGAGGGCCTGAACTAACATCTTCGCTCCGGTCATCTGACGTGTCATCTTGTTTGCTCCGTTCAACGCCTTGTTTCTGCACATAAAAAAGCCCCCGGATTTCGGGGGCGCATGGGAGGGAAATGAGGTTCCGTTACCGGCCCATGCGCGATTTTCCTACCAGTACGACGGGTTCGATCATCGAAAAATGCCCTTTTTACGTGGGCGGACCTTAGGTGCGCAAAAACCGGGCGTCAACCGCAAAGCGCGCGAAAAAAGTGTCGCCAAAGGGTTTTCCTGCGACATTTTGTTGCGCCAGGCACCGGGCTGCGCGCATGAAACGCAAAAAGACGGGCCGGATTGGCGCCTGTCGGCCACCTCGAACAAGAGCGCGGCGGGGCCGGATGGTTAACGCCACCGCACGGTGCAAATCAGGGGGGTGACTCCCGGCTGCCGCCCGGCTGACATCCGGCTGCCGCCCGGACCGGCCAGTGGTTAACGGACGTTAAGGTTAATCGGGCGCGCGGCGGGGGCGCTGCGCCAAAGCCCGGCGCCGCGACATCCGCCGCGGCGCGGGGCGGAATGCAGCTCAGCCGCCGTGCTTGACGATCAGCGCCTTGGCCTTGTCGATCAGCGCCTGACTGTCGACGCCATTGCCATCGAGCTCGGCCTGCCAGCGCGCGATCACCGGCTGCGCCTTGGCCTTGAAGCGCGCGACCTCGGCTTCAGGCAGCTGCACGATGGTGTTGCCGGCCTTTTCGGCAATCGCGCGGCCGGGGGCGTCCTGGTCCCACATCACCTTGGCGGCGAATTCCGACAGCTTCTGACCCGACTCGGCGTCGATCGCGGCGCGGATAACCTCGGGCAGGCTGTCATATTTGGCCTTGTTCATCACCATCACGATGGTGGCGGTATAGAGCGCCTCCTTGCCGGTGAATTCGGTGTGATGGGTGACCAGCTCCGAGAGCTTGATCGCCGGTGTCACCTCCCACGGGATCACCGTGCCCGAAACCACGCCCTTGGACAGGGATTCCGGGATCGCGGGCAGCGGCATGCCGACCGGGGTAGCGCCGAGCTCGTTCAGCAGGTCGTTGATCACCCGGGTCGGGCCGCGCATCTTGAGCCCTTCCATATCCTCGAGCCTGGTCACGCCATTGGCGGTATGGATCACGCCGGGGCCATGCACCCATGCGCCGAGCACCTTGACGTCCTTGTATTCGCTGTCTTGCAGCTCGGTCTCGACCAGTTCCTGAAACGCTTTCGAGGTGGCGACCGGATCGGTCATCATGAACGGCAGCTCGAACACTTCGGTCTGCGGGAAACGCCCGGGGGTATAGCCGACCACGGTCATGACGATATCGGCGACGCCATCAATCGCCTGGTCGATCAGCTCGGGCGGTTTGCCACCCAGCGCCATGGCGTCGTAATGCTCGATCTTGAGCTTGCCGCCGGTGCGTTCCTCGACCGCCGCGGCCCAGGGCTTGAGGATGTGTTTCGGCACCGTGGCGGGCGGCGGCAGGAACTGGTGCAGGCGGAGCGTGACCTCCTGTGCCAGCGCCATGCCGGGCGCGAGGGCAAGGGCGAGCGCGGCAGCGGCCACACCGGAGAAAAGGCTGCGTCGTTTCATTCGTAGTCTCCCTGTTCGCAGTCGTTGAATTTTCAATTGAGTGTCATCGGCAGGCTGAGCGGCCCGCGAAAGCCGAAGCCCGAGAAACGGACCGCTTGCGGATCGGGCAGGGCCATGTTCGCAAACCGATCGAACAGCATCGGCAGGGCGATCTGGGCCAGCATGCGCCGGGCGATATGGGTGCCCTGGCAGAAATGCGGGCCGTTGCCGAAGGCCTGATGCGGGGTCTTGGGGCGGAAGATGTTGTAGCTCTCGCCATCTTCGTAAAGCTCTTCGTCGCGGCAAGCCGAGGCCTGCACCGTCATCACCACCTCGCCCTTGGCGATGGCATGGCCGCGGATCTCGGTATCTTCCTTGACCAGCCGCGAGCTGACCTGGATCGGGGCGACCCAGCGCACGCCTTCCTCGAAGGCGGCGTCCCACATCGCATCCCTGACACAGGCGTCAAGCTGATCGGGGTTGGTGAACAGGCCATAGAGGATGGTGAGCAGGGCATCGCGCGGCTCGTTGATGCCGCCGCCGATGGCGATCTTGATGTTGGCATGGATCTGGGATTTCGCGATCGGATCCTCGGCATTGATCATCGCCGAGAGCGCGGATTGATCGGGGTCGGCGCGGACCCGCTCGGCGCAGCGCTCGAACAGAGCGTCCATCTCGGCATTGGCCTTGTCGGAGCGTTCGAAAAGCCTCGGATCGCCGGCGAAATTGCCGGCCCCGTCGATCAGGGTCTGGCTCCAGCGGATCATGTCTTCGTCGCTGGCCTCGGGGATGCCGAGCAGATGGGTGAGACAGCGCGCCGCGAAGGGGGCGGCGAAATCGGTGAACAGATCGACCGTTTCGCCGCGCGGCAGGCGGGCGATATAGTCTTCGGCGATTTGGGTGTAGATCGGCTGCCAGCAGCCCTTGATGTTCTTCGGCGAGAAGGCCGGCGCCATGGCGGCGCGTTCGCGGGCATGTTCCTCGCCATCCTTGCGCATCAGCGTGTGGGCGAGAAAGGCGCGCTTCATCGGGGTGCGCGGATCGTCGGAGGAAAACAGCTGCCAGTTTTCCTTCACATGCTTGGTGTCGGCGGCCTTGGTCAGCATGATCCGGTTGACCGCGGGCACCCGGACCACCGGCGCCTCGGCGCGCAGGCGGCGATAGATGCGATAGGGATCGTCGACCAGCTGCGGGATGGTGATGGTAGCGTCGGTGGGAACGGTGGCGAGCGTGGCGGTTGTCATCGCGATCCTCGTGGGCAGGGGTGGAAGGGCGAGTTTAGCGGCGGATTTGACATTGGTCGATCCGATGGATTTGATAAGCCTGATCGAAAATTTCGATGGAGAAGGGCGATGTCAGATCCGTTCGAGCTGGATTTCGCGGCGCTGAGAACGCTGCGGCGGGTGCATGCGCATGGCTCGTTTTCGCGCGCCGCCGAGAGCCTCGGGGTGACGCAATCGACGGTGAGCTACGGCGTGGCGCGGCTGCGCCGGGTGTTCGGCGATCCGCTGTTCGTGCGCCAGGGCGGCGGGATCGTGGCCACCGAGCGCTGCACCGAGATCGTCGACCAGGTGGGGGTGTTGGTCGATACCTTCGAGGCGCTGGCGGCGCCGCGTGCCTTCGATCCCGGCAGCGCACGGCTCGAGGTGGCGATCGCGTGCAATTTCTACGAGCGGGTGACGGTGATCCCCGAGCTGGTGCAGGTGCTGCGGGTCAGGGCGCCGGGGATCAAGCTCAACATCATTTCTTCGACGGTGCGCGGCAAGGAACAGCTCCGGCGCGGCGAGAGCGACATGCTGATCGGGCCGATCGAGATCGCCGAGGCGGGCTATTTCCGCCGCGCGTTGATGCGCGACGACTACGTCTGCATTCTCGATCCGGGCAATCCGCTGGCGGCGGGCGGGCTGGATCGCGCCGCGTTTGCCGCGGCGCCGCAGGTGGTGGTGAACTATGGCGGCAATTTCCGCTCGCGCTTCCTGCTTGAAATGGAGGCGGCGGGGATGGCGCCGAATGCGGTGATGGAGGTGCCGAGTCCGGCGAACCTGCCGGTGCTGATCGTCGGGACCGACATGCTGGCGACGGTGCCGCGGCGCACGGCGGCGAGCTTCGGTGCGGCTGTGGCGGTGGTGCCCTGTCCGTTTCCGGGCTCATTCGGGATCGATCTCTACTGGACGGCGCGCACCCATGTTTCGGCGCCGCATGTCTGGATCCGCAGCCAGCTGGCGGCGGCGGCGGGGCGGATTGCGGGGTAGGGGCGGGGAGGGCCGTGCCGAGAGCGTTTCAGGTTGTCGTGGACTCGAAACACGCGGCCTTGGGCGTGCCGCTCGAACGCGTATTTCGATCCATGCCTTTCAATGTAAACCTGAAACGCCTTAGCGGCTCAGGTCGGGCAGCGAGATGTTGGCGACCTGTTCGGCGATCGGATCGGTCGAGAGCGGATGGGTTTCGGTTTCGTGGACGGCGGGATCGTCGACCGGCATCCAGGTGCCGTTCTTGTAGATCTCGAGGCCGGAGAACTTGGCCTTGTAGCCCATCTTGGGCGAGCCGGGCACCCAATAGCCGAGATAGACATATGGCAGGCCGGCCTCGCGGGCGATGGCGATATGATCGAGGATGATGTGGGTGCCGGGCGAATTGCGGTGCTGATCCGGCTCGAAGAAGGAATAGACCATCGACAGGCCATCATCGAGCACATCGGTGAGGCAGACGGCGCGGAGCGCGCCGCTGTCGCGATCGGAATATTCGACGACGCGGCTGCGGATCGGGGTTTCCTCGATCATCGCGGCGAATTCGAACACGTCCATATCGGCCATGCCGCCGGTGGCGTGGCGGCTGTCGAGATAGCGGCGGAAGAGGGCGTATTGCGCTTCGGTGGCCCAGGGGCTGGTGGCGCGGCGTTCGAGATGGGCGTTGCGCCTGAGCACGCGCTTCTGGCTTCTGGACGGGGAGAAATCGGCCACCCGGATGCGCGCCGACAGGCAGGCGGCGCAATCGGCGCAGGACGGGCGATAGAGCACGTTCTGCGAGCGGCGAAAGCCCTGCTTTGAGAGCGCATCGTTGAGCTTGGCCGCGCCTTCACCCTGCAACGCGGTGAACAGTTTGCGCTCCATCCGGCCCTCGAGATAGGGGCAGGTTTGCGGCGCGGTAACATAGAATTGCGGTGCAAGGGGTAGGGTGTGGCGCATGGTGTCATTTTGTTGATTGGCAGACCTGACGATACCAAGCGAACGCGCGATGTCAAAGCATTGATGAAAATTGGCGTTAACGCCGAGGCAGGCGGCACTCAGCCCAAAGCGATGGGGCCATTCATCGAATTCCACATGGCGGCAACCGCCCGGAACCTTCGCAACCTCGCCAATCCGCGCACATCACGGAATTGAAAGCCTGGCGGCACTCTATCAGGATCAAGCTGTCGGCTTGAGATCAGAGGATCTTTCCCGGCAGCATCCCGGCCGTGCCGACGAAAGTTTCCCGATCTTCGCGGGCAAGGTGTCCGGCTTCGAAAGACGCGAAGGCGGCATTTGCCCCCAACTTTCCCGTATTTGTGCTATGTTGGGCGAGACAGGCGGCACATAGCGCGAGACGTTCCATGCAGAAAGATAATCGTCCGGACAAACCAGGTGGGTCCGACAAGCAAGGCTTCCTGGCCACTCTCCTGCAGGGGCTGATCCGCGATACCGTCGGTCTGTGGATCACCTTCCTGATCGGCACCGCCGCGGGCGCGGTCATATGCGTCTATTTCGGCGCGCCCCTGATCTTTTCCTTGCTCGGCGGTGTTCTGGTTCTCGCCGTTTATGTCGCCTGGGACAGGCTTTAAGGCCTGTCCGACGACAGGTCGGAAAAGCTCCGGTCTGTCGGCATTCCACCCATGCGCCCTGACCCGCGGCATCGGCCGGTCTGGGCATGAAGCGGCGATCCCGCCAGAAGGCTCAGCGAATCACGATCTCGTCGGCGCGGATCAGCCCGAGCACGTCACGCGCCTGCTGATCCAGCAGATCGAGGTCGAGATAGGCGTCCGAGAGCCGGCGGGTGAGGTTTTCCATCCGGGTGACCTGGGCTTCGAGCGCCTCGAGCCGGGTCTGCAGGTCGCGGCTTTCGGCCTCGATCTCGGCACGGCGGAACAACCCGTAGTCGCCCTGCACGGCAGCGAAGGTGAAATAGAGGCCAAGCGCCAGGGCGACGGCGAAAAACGCCATGCCGCCCAGAGCGGGCCGATATCCCTTTGCAAAACCTGCCATCGTTCCGGTCTGCCGTCTCGGGGCGTTTCGCCCTCGTTTGCCTCATGTCGCGCCGATATGACGCGAGGAAATTAGTGCCACAGGGGAGGTGTGTTGTGAATCCCCCTTTTGCCGGGCGCGCCGATTTGCTCTGATTGCTCCGAAGGGAGAGACCAAAATGACACATTCCGCACCGCGCGGCGATCTGCCGACCCACGAGGTCGAAAACCAACCGATGCCCCGGGGCGGCGCCGATCTCTGGGCCGGCGATCCGGTGCTGCGTGACCACATGGCGTTGTCTGGCGCGGCGGCGGCGCCGCTGGCCGAATATGGCGCCCTGCTCGGCGGCGAAGAGATGCGCGAGGCGGGCCGCATGGCCAACCGCCATCCGCCCGAACTGGTCAGCTTCGATCGCTCCGGGCGCAGGCTCGACGAGGTGCGCTTTCACCAGGCCTATCACGCGCTGATGCAGGCCGGGCTCGAGGCCGGGTTCTCCGCCGCGCCCTGGGACGGCACGCCGGGCGGCCATTCGGTGCATACCGCGATGTGCTACATGACCAGCCAGGTCGAACCGGGCGTGACCTGCCCGATGGTGATGAGTTATGCCGCCGTGCCGGCGCTCTCCGCCGATGCCGGGCTGGCCGAAGCCTGGGCGCCGAAGCTGACCGCGCGGGATTATGACACGGCGCGCGCCCCTGTGGGCGACAAGCGGGCGGTGACGCTGGGCATGGCGATGACCGAGAAACAGGGCGGCTCGGACGTGCGCGCCAATTCGACGGTGGCGACGCCCGATGGCGATGCCTGGCGGCTGCGCGGCCACAAATGGTTCTGCTCCGCGCCGATGTCGGATGGTTTCCTGACGCTGGCCCAGGCGCCGGGGGGATTGACCTGTTTCCTGGTGCCGAGATGGCTCGAAGGGGAGCGCAACACGATCCACGTCATGCGGCTGAAGGAGAAGCTCGGCAACAAGGCCAATGCAAGCAGCGAGATCGAGTATCACGACGCGCTGGCATATCGGCTGGGCGAGGAGGGCAAGGGCGTGAAGACCATTATCGAGATGGTGCATCACACCCGGCTTTCGACCTCGGTGGCCCCTGCCGGGCTGATGCGCGGCGCGCTGGCCGAGGCGAAATGGTGGGTCGAGGGGCGGCGCGCGTTTCAGCGCCGCTTGATCGACCAGCCGATGATGCGCTCGGTTCTGGCCGATCTGGCGCTCGATTTCGAAGGCTCGGCGGCGCTGGCCTTCCGCATTGCCCGGGCCTTTGATGGCGACACGCCGGAGGATCGCGCCTTTGCCCGCATCGCTGTGGCGCTGGCAAAATTCCTCGGCAACAAGCTGTGTCCCAGCGTGGTCTATGAGGCGATGGAGTGCCTCGGCGGGGTCGGCTATACCGATGACACGCCGCTGCCGATGCTGTTTCGCGAAACGCCGCTGAATTCGATCTGGGAGGGGTCGGGCAACGTGATCTGCCTCGATGTGCTGCGCGCGCTTTCGCGCGACGGCGCGGCGGCAGAGGCATTGCGCGCCGAGCTTGAGGCGGCGAAGGGCGCGAGCCGGGCCTATGACGCGGCGCTGGTGGCGCATTTCGAGCGCTGGCCCGGGCTGCCCGAGGAAGGCGCGGCGCGCTGGTTTGTCGAGAGCCTGGCGACGCTGCTCTCCGCTTCGGTGCTGCTGCGGTTTTCGCCTGCGGCAGTGGGCGATGGCTACGCCGCGACGCGGCTCGAGGTGGGCGGGCGCGGAAGGGTCTATGGCGCGGTCACCGGGCTCGATAGCGGCGCGATCCTGGAGCGGCTGGGATGAGATTTCAGACTTTTGGCGATTTTGCCGCGCGCACGAGGGCGAGCTTTGCCGCCCAGCCGGCGATGCGGACGATGGGCGTGCGGATCGACGATGTGGCGCCCGGCGAGGTCTGGCTGTCGCTGCCGTTCGATGCCGAACTGACCCAGCAGCACGGCTTCCTGCATGCCGGGGTGGTGACTTCGGCGATGGATACCGCCGCCGGGTTTGCCGCCTATACGCTGATGCCGGAAGAGGCGGGGGTGCTGACGGTGGAGCTCAAGGCGTCGTTCATGGCCCCGGCCAGGGGGCGGCGGTTCAACATCCATGCGCGGGTGCTGAAACCGGGTCGCACACTGATCTTCACCGAGGCGGTGGCGCGCGCCATTGACGGGGAAGCAGAGCGCGAGATCGCCCGGTTGAGCGCGACGATGATGGTGGTGCAGGGGCGCGAAGATGTGAAGGGCTGAGCCGGGGCTATTTCTTCCAATAGATCCGGGCGACCCAGAGCAGCAGCCCGCGCGGCATGAAGCGCACCGAAAAGCCGATCAGCTTGTAGAGCAACCCGGGCACGACCATGCGCTTGCCCGCCATCATCCCGCGCCACCCGGCGCGCGCGATGGCTTCGGGGCGGGCCTTGGGCAGGAACCTCAGCGCCAGCGCGCCAGTCACATCGCCGGCCTCGAAAAAGCCGGTATCGGTGGGGCCGGGGCAGAGCGCGGTGACGCTGACGCCGTGGGGCCTGAGATCGACCGAGGCGGCCTCGCTGAGCGACAGCAGATAGGCCTTGGAGGCGTGATAGCTGGCCATGCCCGGCCCCGGCATGAAGGCGGCGGAAGACGACACGTTGAGGATATGGCCGCGCCCCCTGGCGGCCATGTCGCGGGCGGCTTCCATCATCAACTCGCTGGCGGCCACCACGTTGACAGCGATCACGTCGCGCTGCTGCCCGGCGATGGCAGGATCGCTGACCGACCCATGCACGCCGAGCCCGGCATTGTTGACCAGAACCGCGATCTCGCGCCCCGCGCTGGCCTCCTGCCAGAGCGCCGCTCCGACGCCGGGCAGGCTCAGATCGGCGGCGATGCAGATCACCTCGCGCCCCGTCGCGCGCAGCTCCTCGGCCAGCGGCTCCAGCCGCTCAAGCGCCCGCGCGCTGAGGATGAGATCATACCCCGCGTTCGCCGCTTCCTGCGCGAAATGCGCGCCGATCCCGCCCGAGGCGCCGGTGATGAGGCAGTATGTTGTCATGCTAGGAGTATCCTGATGAATGCGCGCGCGCAGCTTGCGTTCCTATCGGGGGCCAGCCCCCGAACCCCCGAAGTATTTTAGGAAAGATGAAAGTAAAGAGACCGCCTGCCTTCATCTTGCCACAAATATCCCCGCCGGAGGCTCCCTTCCGTGCCATATGCGCGGCGGCTTGAAGGATCACCCCTCCAGCGCCGCCACGCCGGGCAGGGTCTTGCCTTCCATCCATTCCAGGAAGGCGCCGCCGGCGGTGGAAATATAGGTGAAATCCGCCGCCGCCCCGGCCTGGTTGAGCGCCGACACGGTATCGCCGCCGCCGGCCACCGAGATCAGCGCACCGGCGCGGGTCAGCTCGGCGGCTTTCAGCGCGGCGGCGTTGGTGGCGGCGTCGAACGGGGCGATCTCGAAGGCGCCGAGCGGGCCGTTCCAGATCAGGGTTCTGGCGGACTCGAAGGCGGTGAAGATGCGCGCCACCGTATTGGGCCCGGCGTCGAGGATCATCGCGTCGGCGGGGCATTCGGTGGCCGGTACGGTCTGGCTCGGCGCATGGGGCGCGAATTCGCGGGCCACGACCACGTCTTCCGGCAGGATGATCTCGCAGCCCGCCGTCGCCGCCCGGGCCATGATCTCGCGCGCGGTGTCGGCCATCTCGTGTTCGCAGAGCGATTTGCCGACGTCGATGCCTTGCGCGGCGAGAAACGTGTTGGCCATGCCGCCGCCGATCACCAGATGATCGACCCTCTCCACCAGGTTGCCCAGGAGGGCGAGCTTGGTCGAGACCTTGGCGCCGCCGACCACCGCGACCACCGGGCGCACCGGCGTGCCGAGGGCCGCCTCCAGCGCTTCGAGCTCGGCCTGCATCAGGCGCCCGGCGCAGGACGGCATCAGCCGGGCCAGGCCTTCGGTGCTGGCATGGGCGCGGTGCGCCGCCGAGAAGGCATCGTTGACATAGACATCGCCGAGCCCGGCCAGGCGCCGGGCGAAAGCCGGATCGTTCTGCTCTTCGCCGGGATGAAAGCGGATGTTTTCCAAGAGCAGCACATCCGCCGCCTGGGCTTCGGCAGTGAGATTTTCCGCCGCCTCCAGCGTCTCGATGAAGCCGACCTTGCAGCCGAGCGCCTGTTGCAGCGCCGGCAGCGTGGCGCGCAGGGAGAGATCGAGCACGCTTTTGCCCTTGGGGCGGCCGAAATGGGCGATCAGGATCGGCAGGCCGCCGCGCGCCAGGACATCGCGCACCGTCGGCACGATGCGCTCGATCCGGGTCGCGTCGCTCACCTTGCCATCCTTCATCGGCACGTTGATATCGACCCGGATGAGCACCCGCTTGCCGGCCAGGTTCATGTCGTCGAGTGTTTTCCAGCCCATCGCGCCCTCCAGATTTGTCGCGCCTGAATAGGCGGCTGAAGGCGCAGAGGTCAACCGCCCGCTTGTCCCTTGCGACAAGGCGGCATAAAGCGTTTCGCGTCGCCCTGTTGCAGGGGAGATGCGAAGCGCGGCGCGACATGGAAGTCGTTGCGTGCGTTTCGCGACAAACCCCACTTCAGGTTTCGCGCGAAACGCTTTAGGTAAGGGCGAACACCAAACATAGGAGCGCCCCATGGCCGAGATCAAAGACCCCGAGAACACCATCCTGATGGAGCTGAAGGACGGCACCGTCACGATCCAGCTCTTGCCCGACGTGGCGCCGAAGCATTGCGAGCGGATGAAGGAGCTGGCGCGCGCCGGTGCCTATGACAACGTCGCCTTTCACCGGGTGATCGGCGGCTTCATGGCCCAGACCGGCGATGTCGAGCATGCCAACATGGAAAAGGATTACAATCCGGGCCGTGCCGGCACCGGCGGATCCGACCTGCCGGACCTGCCGGCGGAATTCTCCAAGGTGCCGCATGCCCGCGGCTCGCTCGGCGCGGCGCGTTCGCAAAGCCCGAATTCGGCCAATTCGCAGTTCTTCATCAACTTCAAGGACAATGATTTCCTCAATGGCCAGTATACCGTCTATGGCCAGGTGATTTCCGGCATGGAGCATGTCGATGCCATCGCCAAGGGCGAGCCGCCGGCCAATCCCGACCGGATGATCAGCGTCAAGGTGGCCGCCGATGCGTAAGCTTGCCTTTGCCCTGATGCTGCTCGCCAGCCCTGCCTTCGCCACGGAAATGACCATCGAGGTCGAGGGCGAGGGCGCCAACGGCACCATCACCATCGACCTGCTGGAAGAGGTGGCACCCAACCATGTGGCGCAGATCAGCGCGCTGGCCCAGGCGGGCGCCTATGATGGCGTCGTCTTTCACCGGGTGATCGAGGGCTTCATGGCCCAGACCGGCGATGTGCAATTCGGCAAGATGGGCATGGACATGCGCCGCGCCGGCATGGGCGGCTCGGAGCGGCCCGACATCAAGGCCGAGTTCTCCGATGTGCCGTTCGATCGCGGCGTGGTCGGCATGGCGCGCAGCCAGAGCCCCGACAGCGCCAACAGCCAGTTCTTCATCATGTTCGACGAGGGCTATTTCCTCAACGGGCAGTACACAGTTGTCGGCAAGGTGACCGCGGGCATGGAGGTGGTCGATGCGATCAAGCGCGGCCATTCGCGCAGCGGCGCCATCACCGGCCAGCCCGACATGATGAAGAAAGTCGCCATCACCGAGTGACCCCCGCAGGGTGCGTGATGTCACGCACCTTGCCCCTCACCGGGCCACACCCGGCGTCACAACCCCGTGTGAGGGGCTGGGCAGATCGGCATTTCCGGGCCATCCTCGCCGCAAAAGGGAGGCCCCGCATGTATTTTCGCAGCATCTCGCTGGCGCTGGCGCTGGTTGTCGCAATGGGCGGCGGCGCGGCGCTGGCCGATCCGAATTTCTGGAAGCACGAATGGCCCGAGACCGATTTCTCGCGCACTTCGGTGGCGAACTGGAGCGAAATCCTGTCGGGCGGGCCGCCCAAGGATGGCATTCCGGCGCTCAGCGATCCCGACTTCATTCCCGTCACCAGGGAAAGCCGCATCGCGGGGCGCGAGCCGGTGATCACCGTGGAGATCGACGGCCAGACCCCGCGCGCCTATCCGATCCGCTATCTCACCTGGCACGAGATCGTGAACGACCGGATCGGCAATCTGCCCGTCGCGGTGACCTTTTGCCCGCTGTGCAACTCGGCGCTCACCTTCGATCGCCGGGTCAAGGGCAGGGTGCTTACCTTCGGGGTGTCGGGCAAGCTCAGGAATTCCGACATGGTGATGTATGACCGCGAGACCCAGAGCTGGTGGCAACAGGCGCTGGGGCAGGGCATCGTCGGCGAGATGAACGGCGTCGAGCTCAGGATGATCGCCAGCTGGATGGAAAGCTGGGACCAGTTCAAGGCGCGCAATCCGCAGGGGCTGGTGATGGCGCGGCCCGACCATACCCGCGATTATGGCCGCAATCCTTATGTGCGCTATGACAGCTCCAAGCGGCCCTTCCTCTATTCCGGCGAGCGCCCGCCGCACGGCATCGAGCCGCTGGCGCGGGTGGTGCGCGTGGGCGCGCGGGCCTGGCCGATGGAGCGGCTGCGCCGGGCGGGCGAGATCAGCGAGGCCGGGGTGGTGATCTCCTGGGTTGCCGGGCAGGCTTCGGCGCTCGATGCCGGGCAGATCGCGCAGGGCAAGGAGGTCGGCACGATCCGGGTGCGCGAAGGCGCCGGCAGGGATGTGGCGCATGACGTGATGTTCGCCTTTGCCTTCCATGCGTTCTGGCCGAAGGGCAAATGGATGCTGGCGCCCTAGCGCCGGGGCCGGCAAGGCGCCGCGATCCGGGCTGGCGGCGGCGGCGATTTGCGCTATGACGGGGGGCGAGCAACAGCCGGAAAACGCCCTTGAGGATGCGCCGTCTCAGCATGTCAAAACCGATCGGGCTGTTCGGGTTCGTCAGCCTGGTCGCGCTGGCCAACCTGATCCTGTTCCAGGGGCCGCTCAACCGGTTCGCCGTCTCGGTCGCCGATCTGCCGCAGATGCAGGGCGTGCTGCAACTCGCCACCGTGCAGGTCATCGGCTTCTGCCTGCTGGTGGCGCTCCTGCTGCTGCTCTCGGCGCTGTCGCTGCGGCTGATGAAGCTGGTGGCGGTGGCGCTGTTCCTGACCAACGCGGCGGCGCTCTATTTCATGCAGACCTATGGCATCGTGTTCGACCGCTCGATGATCGGCAACATCCTCAACACCGACACGCGCGAAGCGAGCGAGCTGTGGCATGCCGGGATGCTGCCCTATGTCCTCGGCCTCGGGGCGGTGCCGGGGGCGCTGATCTGGGCGGCGCGGATCCGCCCGCCGCGCCGGTATTGGCGGGTTGCGGGCGCCGCTGGGGCGGTAATTGCCATGTGCGCCTGGATCTTCGCCACCTCGTTCACCTGGCTGTGGTTCGATCGCCACGCCACGCTGCTCGGCGGCAAGATCCTGCCGTGGTCCTATGTCGCCAACACCGCGCGCTATCTCAACCGCACCGCGCTGGCCAACCGGGCGCAGGAATTGCTGCCCGATGCCAGCTTCGCCGAAGACAGCCCGGCGCGAAAACAGATCGTGGTGTTGATCATCGGCGAGGCGGCGCGGGCCGATCACCTCTCGCTTTATGGCTACGGGCGCGACACCGAACCCTTCACCGCCGGCATGGGGCTGATCGCCCTGCCGGCGGGCGATGCCTGTTCGACCAACACCATCGCCTCGACCGCCTGCATCGTCACCCATGAGGGCCGCGCGGCCTCGCCCCGGACCGGCCATGAGCCGCTGCTGAGTTATCTCACGCGCCACGGGGTCGAAACGCTCTATCGGTCGAACAATTCCGGCCCGCCGCCGATGCAGGTATCGAAGTTCGAACATGCCCGCGACATCGCGGCGGGCTGCTCCGGGGCGGAGTGCCCGGATGGCCGGTTCGACGCGGCGCTGAACTGGCGGCTGGGCGAGATCCTGGCCCGATCCGAGGCCCGCCGCATCCTCGTGACCCTGCACCAGACCGGCAGCCACGGCCCGGCCTATTTCAGCAAATACCCTGACGATATCAAAGCCTTCACCCCGGTCTGCGACACCGTGCAGATCGCCGATTGCTCGCAGGAAGAGCTGGTCAACGCCTATGACAACACGATCCGCTATACCGACAGCCTGCTGGCCGACCTGATCGCCCAGCTCGCCGCCGTGCCGGACGCCGATGCGGTGCTGCTCTACGTCGCCGATCATGGCCAGTCGCTGGGCGAGGGCGGGTTCTACCTGCACGGCGCGCCGATGGCGATCGCGCCCGAGGCGCAGAGGAAGGTGCCGTTCCTGGTCTGGATGTCGGAGAGCTTCAAGGCCAGCCGCGGGCTAGCGGCGGGCGATATCCAGCGGGCCGAAAGCTTCCCGCATGATTTCCCGTTTCACTCGGTGATGGGCGCCTTCGGGATGACAAGCGCGATCTACAAGCCCGAATACGATCTGTTCAATCCTTCGGGCAAGGACGGCGGCTGACCTCGATCAGCGCTGCTTTGGCGCCAACCGCGTGCGGATGCCTGCGCTGTCATCGGCAGGCAGAGAGGCCGGGAGGACGCGCGCGGAGTTTTGGCGGCTGTCTCTATTGAGCCCGAAACGACGAATACCGCGTTTTGTGCGAATGTCGGAGAAGCGGGACGAAGCGGACATCCACCGTGCAGTGTGCGGAAAAAGGGAATAGGTCAAACGCCCGGCGTCGTCAGACATCATTCATCATTGTCGGCTTGGCCAGGTGCGGGTTTTCATCCCGCCAGTCCGAAAACGCTTCGTAGGCCCTGAGGTTGATCTCGATTTGTTCTTGAAGTGGCATTTGCCGATAAATCTCCGGCTCCACGCCAGCAACAAAGGACAGCTTGACGGCCAAATAGGCTTCCACGCATGCGAACGCTTCCGGTTGGTTGAATACCCGTGTCTCGGCCTCAAGAGAGCATGCAAGATACTCTGTCAGCATTAATGGCCCTTGGTTTGGCACACATGTCTGACCCTGTGTTGCTTCGGAGCAATTTCTGGTCTTGGCATCGCCAGAGGTGGCCAATGTATGGCCGCCCAAGTCAGCGGAATATGCGACAGAAAGTGCCCACACTGCGCACATCATCACGCCAGCGCCCGCAAGAAGTAAACGCGTGCTTTTCGGTGACATAGTCTCCTCCTGAATGTTGCCTTGATCGGCGGGTCCTGCCGAGTTGGCCCGAGCGTTACTTCGAGCAATGTGTTATAATGCGCATTCAGTGCCCGGCTGCAGCAATGGAAAATTCATGAAATCTTCTGAATTGCACCTAGGAGATTACGTTTTCGACAAGGAAAAAAGACGCCTGGCTCGAAGAGACGGTCAACCGGTTAATCTGCGCCATAAATCATTGGAAGTTCTTGTTTTTCTTGCAAATAACACCGAGCGCACCGTCTGAAAGCATGAATTTTTTGATACAGTCTGGGAAGGTGCGCATGTAAGTGATGAAAGCATAGCCAAGTGTATCTCAGACATTCGCAAGTCAATTGACGACCGCGACAAACGTATACTCGTGACAGTCCCACGTAAGGGTTACAAGCTTGTGCTTGGAGCGCATTCAGACCGTATTTGGCCTGGATATAAGTACGCGCTATTCACAGTCTTTTTGTTGATGGTCGGCATCACAGCGTTGCTGAGTAACCGACACCGGGTATCAGAAATCGACCGACCCGTTGTTGCGGTCCGTTATTTCAAGAACCTCAGCTCAGAGCCGCGTCGCGATTACTTGAGCGATGCAATTAGTGAAGGACTTATTGTGAATCTGGCGAGATATCCCGAGTTTGTGGTTATCTCCGAGAACTCCAGTTTTCAGTTTCGCAAGGAACCCCTAGACGTCCAAAAAGCGTCACAGTTGCTTGGTGCAGATTTCATACTTGAAGGCACTCAACAATTCGACGGATCGACGATCCGGATCACCGCTCAATTGATAGACGCCATCACCGGCGTGCATGTATGGACCGAGAGCATAGATGCGGAGCTTGGAGCGATATTCGAGGTCAATGAAGCGCTCAGTCGTCGCGTTGCGCATGCCGTTGCCGACGAAGTCAAAGAAGTAAAAACCGCCAATCGCTCGGACAATGAAGCAGATGCTATGTTCCGGTTTTTCAGAGCCCGCCAGATCATACATCAGAAATTCTCGCGCGAACATGTCGAACAAGCGAAGGTATTGAACACGAAAAACGTCAGCGATTATCCTGACGAGCCTTGGGGGCACATCGGTCTGTCGAAGAATTTGCGAGTACTTGTACGCTTTGGCTGGATTGATGAACCACCCGAAAAAGTTCTCGAGAGGGCAATGAACCATGCGCAGTTGGCAGTGAAGCTGGCGCCACAAAACTACATGTCACGATTGGCGCTCGGCCAAGTCTTAATGCAATCAGGCGACCAGAATCGTGCAATTCAAGAGCTGACCACTGCAATCGGCCTTAACCCATCCGCGTCTATTACGCTCAATGCGTTAGCACTGGCTTACTTCTTCCTCGGCAGCACCGACAAATCTCTCGAAGCCCTTGCCAAAGCCGAAGTGGTCGACCCACTAGGTGACTATGTTCATCATTGGATGAAGGCCTGGGCGCTGTGGCAGGATCGTCAATGCGAGGCGGCATTGGCAAGTTTGAACAGAATCCCCGAATTTCCCACAGAGACTTACAAACTTCTGACTGTAATCCACGTGTGTCGCGGCGACACAGGAGCCGCGAATGAGGCACTTGCGCCCTTCATGTCAAGCCATTCAGATTGGAGTATTACAAAAGAGAGGGCACAATATGCTTTGATCTGGCGGCACAAGCAATCGCTTGACCGGTGGCTCTCCGCACTTAGCGCTGCCGGAATGCCGCAGGACTGATCCAATGAGATCCGTTAGTCGGTTTGGGATTACCAGCGAAAGAATGCGAAAATTAAAGCCGGGGTGTGAGTCAGCTTTCAATTGAACGGAAACACGCAAAAGACCTCTATCGGACATAGACTACCAATCCCGCAGACTCTCGTTATGAATGAGGGACCATCGGGGGGCAGGTCAGACCGTCAACGAAAAATCGCCAACAAATCCCATGATTGCCACATGGCTTACACATTCTTGCGCGATACAAAGTCGTCCGTGAGTGGGCAATTTCAGCATCGTCGGCCCGTCGGCTGTTCGGGTCGGCGGGTCTATTTCTGAATGTCGGCCAAGTTCCGCATTACAGCCATCCAGCTTCCGCCGATACACCCCAAAACCCACCGGGATTGCCGGGCTGGCGTCTCAGCTCAGCTTCTTGTGGATTTCCGGCACGAAGGTCTGGTCCTCCATCGGCGGGCGGACATAGCCGCGCTGCTCGGGCCGCTCTTCCAGGTGGATCGGCTTGGGGGTGAGATCCTTGTAGGGGATCAGCGACAGGAGGTGGGTGATGCAATTGAGCCGCGCGTGTTTCTTGACGTCGGAATTCACCACATACCACGGCGCCTGCTTGATATCGGTATGCGAAAACATCAGGTCCTTGGCGCGCGAATACTCGACCCAGCGGTTGCGGCTTTCCACATCCATCGGGCTCAGTTTCCAGCGTTTGGTCGGATCGCCGAGGCGGCGCTGGAAGCGGTGTTCCTGTTCGTCGTCGCTGACCGAGAACCAGTATTTGATCAGCTGGATTCCCGAGCGCACCAGCATGCGCTCGAATTCGGGGCAGGAGCGCATGAATTCCTGATATTCCTTCTCGGTGCAGAACCCCATCACCCGCTCGACCCCGGCACGGTTGTACCACGAGCGATCGAAGATCACGATCTCGCCCGCCGCCGGAAGATGCTCGACGTAGCGCTGGAAATACCATTGCGTCTTTTCGCGCTCGGTCGGGGCGGGCAGGGCGACGACATGGCAGATCCGCGGATTCATCGCCTCGGTGATGCGCTTGATGGTGCCGCCCTTGCCGGCGGCGTCGCGGCCCTCGAAGATGATCACCACCCTGTGGCCGCTGGCCTTGACCCATTCCTGAAGCTTCACCAGCTCGACCTGCAGGCGCTTCAGTTCCTTGTGATAGGTCTTGTTGCTGATCTTCCCGGGCGGTTGCACGGCGGGTTTCTGGGTGGATTTCGACATCGGGCAGCTCCGCTTCATCTGGTGCGGCTCCGGGCCGGGCCCGGGCCATTCTGGCACATTCTGATCCATCATAGCGCCAAAACCCGGGCTTCGCAGCGCGACTGATCCGCCGGGTGGTTTTTTTTCCGCCGCGCCGGGCTGTCTTGCGGTCAGCTGGCGGCCCAGGGATCGTAGCTGCCGAAGGTCCAAAGCTGCTGTTCGGGGTCGCGGCAGGAAAAGCCGCGCCCGCCATAATCCTCGTCCTTCGGCGCCATCACGATCTCGGCGCCACAGGCCCGCGCCCGCGCGCAGAGCGCATCGACATCCGCGACCACGATATAGGCGCTCTGGCTGACACCGCCCAATGCCTCGGCGGTGCTCATCAGCTTGCCGAAGGCGTCGTCGCGCGCGCTGCCCAGCATGATCATGGCATTGCCGAGGTTGAGCTGGGCATGGGCGATGCCGCCCTGTTCATCCTCGACCACGAGGTGGCGCTGAAATCCGAACGCGTCGCAGAGCCAGTCGATCATCGACTTGGCATCGCGGTAGCGCAGGGTGGGGATGATCGTGCCGCTCATGGTCGCAGGTTAGCAAGATCGGCCGGGTTTGTCGCGGCGGTTCTGGCCGGGGGCAGGCGCTCGTCGGCGCGGGCACAGGCTCAGTCGCAGGTCAGCGTCCTGATCTTGCCGGCATCGACGCGCTCGAAGCCAAGGGTCGTGCCGGGCTCGACCTCGAGTTTGTGATCGCCGGCCCATTCAATGCCTTCGGCGCGGGCGTAGAGATGATAGTCCGCGGCCGTGGTGCGGCCGAGATAGGCCCGCCGCATCGGCGCGAGCGTGACCCAGCCGTCGACCTGGGGGAGGCCCGCCATGGTCTGGAATTTCAGGTAAAGCTCCACCGGTTTGGAACATCGGTTGATCACCTGGATGTTATGCAGCGGGTCGATGTCATGGGTTTCCCGGCAATCCAGCGTGACCAGATGATCCATGAAGCCCTGCGATGCGATATCGACGCGCTGGAAGCCATAGGGCACCGGATCGTCGCGCACGGCAATCAGCTTGTCATCGCCATGCCAGACCCGGCCATGCGCTTCGGCGATGAAATAGAAGGTCGGGTCGGGGGTCGGCACCAGGATCTGCCCGGCGCCCGGGGCGAGCGCGAACCAGCCGCTGGTGATCCATTTGCCATCCAGATCGGCATGGTGAATGGCGACGCGCAGCTCCGCCGAACACCGGTTCTTGAAGGCGATGCGATGGGCGTCGAGCGCGGCGGCGGGCAGGGCGGCAGCTATGATTGCGGCCAGTGCCAGCAGCAGGCGTATGAGCATGGTTTTCGGCCCTTCCCCAAGGTTCCTTGCCAAAATGCAGGCGCTTGGCGGGGTTTGTCAAACCGGGCGTGCCGCTGCGATCCCGAGGTTTGCGGATTGGCGCGAGGCGCGCCGGTCACATCGGCCAGAACACCAGGATCAGCGGGATCGACACCGCCACCACCAGGATTTCCAGCGGCACGCCCAACCGCCAGTAATCGCCAAACCGGTATCCGCCGGGGCCAAGGATCAGGGTGTTGTTCTTGTGCCCGATCGGCGTGAGATATGCCGACGAGGCAGCAACCGCCACCGCCATCAAAAACGGATCGGGCGACACGCCCAGCGCCTGCGACATCTGGATCGCCACCGGCGCCGCGACGATGGTGGTAGCGGTGTTGTTGAGCACATCCGACAGCGTCATCGTCACCACCATCAGCACCGTCAGGATCATCCACGGCGCCAACCCTTGGGTCAGCGTCACCAGCGACCCGGCGAGCAATTCGGTGCCGCCGCTGGTCTCCAGCGCCGCTCCCAGCGGGATCATCGAGCCGAGCAGCACCACCACCGGCCATTCGATATGATCATAAAGCTCGCTCAGCGGCACGATGCGCAACAGCACATAGGCCACCATCACGATGCCCAGCGCCACCGGCAGATAGATCAGCCCGAAGCTGGCTGCCGCCACCGCGGCGGCGAAGATGGCGATGGCGGTCCATGTCCTGGTGTTCTCGGTCACCACGATGCCGCGATCTTCCAGCGGATGCACGCCCAGCCACTCGGCCACCGCAGAGGCGCCCTCGGAGGGGGCCAGAAGCAACAGGATATCGCCCGCCTTGATCACCGTCTTGCGCATCTGGCCGCTGATCCGCGCGCCCTGGCGCGAAATGCCCAGCAGCACGGTGCGCTGCCGCCAGGCCAGGCCCACCGCCTGCGCCGTGCGCCCGACAAGGCGCGAGTTTTCCGGCACGATCACCTCGAACTTGCGCAGCCCCGCATTCTCGGCCTTCAGCAGCTCCTCGCGCTGCTCGTCGGCGAAATCCAGCGACAGCGCGGTGCGAAACTCGTCCAGCGCCTCGGGCGTCGCCTCCAGCACCAGCGCGTCCTGCGCGCGCAGCTCGGTATTGCGCGCCGCGCCGAACCGCCGCTTGCCGTCGCGGATCACACCGATGATCGCCACGTCGGTCTTGTCGGCGGTCTCGTAGAGGTCGCGCACCCGCTGGCCGATGATCTTGCTGTCCTTCGGCACGGTCAGTTCGGCGACATAGGCGTTGGCCTCGGCGCTGCCCGCGTTGGCATCCTCGCGCTGCGGGATCAGCCGCCAGCCGATCAGCGCCACGAAGATCAGCCCGGCAATCGCCGTCAGCCCGCCCACGGGGGCGAAATCGAACATCGCGAACGGCGCGCCCAGCGCCTCCTCGCGAAAGGCGGCAATGATGATGTTGGGCGGCGTGCCGATCAATGTCGCCATCCCGCCCAGGATGGTGGCGAAACTCAGCGGCATCAGGCTCAGCCCCGGCGCCCGCCCGGCCTTGCGCGCGGTCTGGATATCGACCGGCATCAACAAAGCCAGCGCCGCGACGTTGTTCATGAAGGCCGAGAGCACCCCGCCGATCCCCCCCATCAGCGCGATATGGCTGCCCAGGGAGCGCGAACTGTCGATCAGTGTGCGGGTGATCAGGAACACCGCCCCCGAGCGCACCAACCCGGCCGATACCACCAGAACCAGCGCCACGATGATCGTCGCCGGGTGGCCGAATCCGTCGAAGGCGTGCTTGGTGTCGACCACGCCGAGCACGACGCCGGCCATGAGGGCGGTAAAGGCGATGAGATCATAGCGCCAGCGGCCCCAGAGCAAGAGGGCGAAGACGGCACCGAAGAGCGAAAACAGGATGATCTGGTCGTTTGTCATGACGCGAGCTTATCCGGGCTGCGAAACCCGCGCGACCGGAAAATGCAGGCGCGCAGATAGGGTTGCAGGACTTACTTCAAGAGTAGTTCTCATCTTGAGCCTTGAATGTCGGGAACGAGCCCAGAGCGGTTGCTCAGTCCCACGACTGAGAGTCGTTTTGGAATCGGCCCTTTGCTTGCCGACTCCACGCGCATACCAAGACTAAGGCAGGTAAACTTTTCTGAAGTAGACCGGCACATCCATGACCGCAATTATTTCTTGCGAACCGTCGAAAACAGCATCCAGTTCGGCAATGCTATTGGTTAAGCTGTATTTGCCGCTTGATGGCTTCCCAAGTGGTGTGCTGACCACCAAATCAACCATCTGCTCATACCGATAGATGCGCGAGAATTCAGGGTCTGCCGCAGAGAACGGGAACAACTCGCCGGGGCTCCAACCGCGCTTTCCAGTCGTATAGTCAAGTGAGAAAACCAACTCTCCGCCTTCCGCTGATGCAATCCGCCATTCGTCAGAGCTTGCCCGCGCGCCGTTTGACGGACCGCTCAACGACTTGGTGCGTGCAATCTCTGCGGCTGTGGCGACACCATAGGGGTTACGTTCCGGAACAGTTGTCAGGATGCGAAGCACGTACATGCGTACGGTATCGTCCTTCTTGCCTAGCCCGACCAGAACCGCAGCGCGGCGGCTCGCAGGATCAAGCGATTTGCCTTCAGGATCCATTTCCAGAACACCATCGATAAGCGCGAAGAGCAAGTTTGATCCCTTCAACGGCCCGCCTGGGAACGGAATGGATGCCCAACCTTCGGGCATATGCGCCTGCACCCCGCCTGAATTGACCTTCAAGCCCACCAGAACGCGGCTGTCGATGTTTTAGCCAACCAAGGTCTCAGATTGTGCCGGTAACGCGAAACCGGCGAGAATTAGTGCCAGCATCAGCCGACGCAAAATTGAATTGACAAGCACGATACAGCCCTCCTCATTGACGCAGAAATTTTCCAAAGCACCAACGCCATGCCTCAGAAGCATGACAAAAATCGCAAGCCAAATCGTTGATCTGAGTCAATTGTGCCGACAGAGAAAGGCACCTGCAAGCAACGGCACTTCTGTCCGCAATACCGCCATTCATAATGCCGAACGAAACGCTCTAACGGGTCTCGC
>CBDUGF010000014.1:0-47261 GCA_965366835.1 uncultured Rhodobacterales bacterium | reverse complement strand
CTTCTGCTGTGCGGCGAATGTCTGGTTCCGGTTGCAAACCACACATCCATTGAATGCAGTCGTATTGCTATCAGGGCCGATTGGTGATTTTGTCATGGATGTGCTTGGTCACTAAATCGGGGAATCTGATGTTGGATGAAGACGAAGCAAAGATTGAAGGCCGCCTGCATGGCGAGCAGATTGAGCCCCGGCAAGCCGACAGTATGCTTCTGCGATTCATTTACATGCTGCTGATCGCTATCATGATCTCTCTTGCTCAAACGGTGCTGGGAGTGGCGACGGTTGTTCAGTTTGTTGTAATGCTGATCAATAAAGGGCAGCCGAATGAACGGTTGGCTGATTTTGGATCCGATCTGGGTGTATGGATAGCCAAGGCAGCAAGATTCCAGACGGCTGCCAGCAACGTGAAGCCATGGCCATGGACTGAGCTAGACTAGGGGCAGTATCAGCGCCCACTGCCGACCTTCGACTTCACTGGTGGGAAGGCGCGGTCGTCGCGGATACCGCTGGGCCAGATGGCCCTCGCGGCGGGTGAATGGAAGCCAGCGCGGCTTTCCTGCGTTGAAGGCTCCCCGCCGCCCGAGAACATGGATCTCGCCTGCACCTGTTGACACGGATCAAAGCCAAGACGGCGCATGTCTGCTAAGATGTTAACAACATCTGAAAACGAGGAGATCTCCATGACCGACGCACGCGCTGCGCAACGTTCGAATTCTGCGAAAAAACCCGCCGAAACCCCGAAGCCCGAGGCCGAGGCGGAAGTGGTGGCGACGCCGGAGGAGCTTGTTTCCGAGATGCGCAAGGAGCCAGGTGCCGAAGCGGTACGGCACGCATTCGAGAGCGGCGAATACCCCTATGAGGACAAGCTGGGGCGGCGCAGCTATGAGGCCCAGAAAGCCAGGCTTCAGGCCGAATTGCTGAAGGTGCAGCTCTGGACCCAGGAGACCGGGCAGAAATTCGTGATGCTGTTCGAGGGTCGCGATGCGGCCGGCAAGGGCGGCACGATCAAGCGCTTCACCGAGCACCTCAATCCACGCTCGGCGCGGGTTGTGGCCTTGAACAAGCCCACCGACGAGGAGCGCGGCCAGTGGTATTTCCAGCGCTATGTCGACCATCTGCCGACGGCGGGCGAGATCGTGCTCTATGACCGCTCGTGGTATAACCGCGCCGGGGTCGAGCGGGTGATGGGCTTTTGCGAGCCGCAGGAATACCTGGAATTCATGCGCCAGACGCCCGATCTGGAACGGATGCTGGTGCGCTCGGGGATCCGGCTCTACAAATACTGGTTCTCGGTCACGCGCGAGGAGCAGAAGCGCCGTTTTGACAGCCGCGCCGAAGATCCGCTGAAACAATGGAAGCTGAGCCCGATCGACAAGGCGAGCCTCGACAAGTGGGATGATTATACCGAGGCCAAGGAGGCGATGTTCTTTTACACCGACACCGCCGACGCACCCTGGACCGTGGTCAAGTCGAACGACAAGAAGCGCGCGCGGCTGGCCTGCATGCGGCATTTCCTGGCGAGCATCGACTACCCCGGCAAGGATGCCCGGATCGTCGGGCGGCCCGATCCGCTTCTGGTGTCGAGCGCGAACCATGTGATCCACCGTTCGGACCATATTCTGGGCACGGCGCTGCACCCGGATCAGCGCCGCGGGTGATTTGACAGGTTTCCAGTCGGCAATGCCGCGCGCGAGAGATTGCGCGCGGTTTTGTCTTGAGTGGGCGGGTGCCTGGCGTGGCTGGTGGCGCAAGGGACCGACTTTTGTCGGAAGGTAGGTGTCGCGGGCTTTGCGGGCATTCGTGGTGATTTCCCCACCTGGCGCAATCGGCCCTGAGCTGCCATTGATGTTCCGCGCAGCGAACGGCGGTTTCGAGGCCACAGCGGAAGTGTCAAATTAGCGCTGCGTGCGCTCGCAACAGATTTTGGCCGTATCGGCAAAGAATATTGCTTTGCACAGCGGCGAAAATCGCGGTCGTTCAGGCGGGCCGCAGCAAACCTGAAAGCGCCAATTCACGAGTCGCGCGACATTGCGGATCTATGCGGGTGCAGCGAATGCAAGTTCAGAGCGCCTGTGAACGGCGCAGGCATATGTACATTGATGACTTCAGCGCTTCGGCGCATTTACCCGATGTGGTCAGCAAAGCCCGCCGACCCTGGTTGATTCGAGATCACCCCTTGCAAAAGAGCTGTTTGAAAGCCCGCGATGCGATCAGAGCACTGTTTCGCGGTGCCGGTCGCAGGGAAAGCTATCATTTTCGCTGGTATGGTCATCGCCGCGAGTTGCACCCGTTTCAGGCAGTTCCGTTCTCGAGCATGCGCGCCAGTGCTGTTCTTCCCGGCGTGATCAACAACGTATCAATTCCATATTCGGGGCAAACAGAGGCCGCATGGATGCCGTCGCGCTCGCGCGATTACCCACGACGACGATCTCTCAGATTCCCGCTGTGAGCGGTGCGTCAAGCGCTGCGACACCGATGCCGGCGGCACCCCTGACACCGTGGCCATGGCCGTGTCGACCGGATTGCGGCACCCTTTCAGCAGTTGGCAAAAAGCCGCCGCCGATGAGGACGACCTGGGCATGGGCTTGGGCTAGGCAGGGGGCCTGGGCGGTGACTCCGGAAGCCATGTGGAGCCCCTGGCAATCCCCGTTGAGACCTGGGTCAGACCGGTTGCATCCATCAAGCGGTGGTGCCGTTTCCTGCAATTCGCCCCAATACTGCCGCGGCGAGCAATCCGTTGCCCGAGAGATAGCCGCTGTCGCCGCTGCCGGACACGCCGCAGGCAGCGCCGCCCCCCGCGTAGAGATTGCGGATCGCCCCGCCGTCGCGGGTCAGCACCCTTGCCGTCCCGTCCACGCGTAAACCGCCCTGGGTGTGAAACAACGCCCCGGTGACGCGCACGCCGCAATAGGGCGGGGACAGAACGGCTGGCCCGAAAGAACGACCGAAACCGTCCGTGCCGTTTGCCGGGATGTCCTCGATCGTTTTGCGAAAGGCAGCGGCGGGCAGACCAAGGGCGCGCGCCAGCTCTTCCGGGGTGTCGGCTGTCTTGATCGCGCCCTGCGCCTCGGCGCGTTTGAAATCCTCGAATTGCCGTGCGATTGCGGCGATGCGGCTGTCGAATATGGCGAAAGCCTCGCTGTTCGGTTGTGACAGCACGGCGCGCGCGGCTTCGGAATAGCCCTGCGCCTCATTCCAGAAACGCCGCCCCTCGCGGTTCACCTGTATTCCGCCCTCGGTGATCGTCGCCCAGGTGATCAGGATGCCGTGCGGATGCGCCACGTTGCCATGGCCCTGGTAAGCGCCAAGATGCTCGGTCGCCGCGCCGATCCGGTCGGCCCAAAGCACGGCCTCGCCGCGGTTGCCATCATGGCCGAACCAGAGGCCGCTTTCGATCTCGGGCATATGGCGGGCCACCAACGCGCGGTTACCTCCAAAGCCGTTGCACGCAAGGATGAGCCGGGCACAGCCGATCGTCTCGACCCCACCATCGGGGCGGCGGGCGGCGACGCCGTGCACCAGGCCATCGGCGAAATAAAGCGTCTCGGCGCGGCGTTCACAGATGATGTCGATGCCAGCCCGCTCAGCGGCGCTGCGCAGGGCGTCAACGAGTTCCGCGCCCGCACGCGTGGGAAGCCCGTGCATGCGGCGGCTGGAATGGCCGGGATAGTCGAAATCATCGACCACCGAGAACGGCAGACCATGTGCCTCGGTCAGCCAGTCGATCACCGGGCCCGCATTCTGTGCCAGGAGATCGACAAGCGCCTGATCGTTCTCACCCCGGGCCTTGGCCTGGATATCGGCGGCGAACTGCGCCGGGCTGTCGTCAATGCCGGCGGCCCGTTGCAACTGTGTGCCCGCCGCGGGAATCAGCCCGGCCGACAGCGCGGTGGATCCTGACGGAACGGCGTCGGCCTCGATCACCAGAACCTCCTGCCCCGCTTCCTTGGCCGACAGGGCGGCGATCAACCCGCAGGCGCCTGCACCGATGATGAGGGTTTCCACCTCAAGCTCGAAGCTTTCGGGCGGCGCCTCAACTGTCGGAGCCGTCATAGCGCGCCCCTTTTTCAAGCATGTCCGCCGTGCCGATCACGCCGTTGAGACCCCCGAAGTCGAACATGCGATCCGCAAAGGGTTTGTTGGACCCATGTTTGGCAAGGCTATGATAATAGTCCTGCGCGGTACGGGCGAGCGCGCGCACGATGCCACCGGGAAAGATCACGATGGAAAAGCCCAGCTTTTCCAGGTCATCCGCGCCGGTGATCGGGGTGGCGCCGCCTTCGACCATGTTGGCGAGAAGCGGAACGCGCGCGGCAAAGCGGGCGGCGACCTGTTCCAGCTGATCACGGTTTTGCGGCGCTTCGATGAAAAGCACATCGGCGCCGGCCTCCAGATAGGCCTCGGCCCGGTCTTCGGCGGCGGCGAGGCCTTCGACGGCAATCGCATCGGTGCGCGCGATGATCAGCGTCTGTTCGCTGGCACGAGCATCGGCCATGGCGGCGATCTTGCCAATCATTTCCGTGGCCGGGATCAGCGATTTGTCCGCCAGATGCCCGCAACGCTTCGGGTATGTCTGATCTTCCATTTGCAGCGCCGAAGCACCCGCCCGCTCATAAAGCCGCATGGTGCGCTGGGCGTTGAGCGCATTGCCAAAGCCCGTGTCCGCATCGATGATCACCGGCAGCGCGGTGCGGTCGGCGATCAGCGTCATCGTATCGGCCATCTCCGAGGCGGTGGTCAGGCCGATGTCGGGCCGTCCGAGCCGCGTATAGGCCACGGCGGCGCCGCTCAGGTAAAGCGCCTCGAAGCCGGCCGCCTCGGCGAGCGAGGCCGTCAGCCCGTCATAAACGCCGGGGGCGACAACGATCTCTTTTTGCTCTAGGCGTGTCTTGAGGCTCATGACCCGCCCTCGATCCAGGCCAGCGCCTCGTTGCAGCTCATCTGATGTGTCACCGTGCCAAGCGAGATCAGCGTGGCCTCATGCACCTCCTGTTTGAACGCGGCACAGCCATCGGTCAGCATCACGGTTTCGATATTGCGCAGATGCGCGTCGCGCAGGGTCGAGGCGACACCGCCATTGGTGACGATGCCACCGACGATGAGATGCTCGATGTCGACCGCGCGCATGAGATATTCCAGACGGGTCTGGTAGAATGCCGAATAGGCCACTTTTTCGATCACGAAATCCGCAGGTTGAAGCGTATCGACCAGAGTGTGCCCGAAACTGCCGGGGGCGAAATCGCCCTTGCCGAGGAAGGGCCGCAGCTCTTTGAGGTGCGGCGCGATAAGCGGCTCGCCGTCCTTGTCGGGCACAAGCGTGAACTGCGCCGAGAAATAGCGCCCGCCCCTGGCCTGAAGCGCGCGCGCCAGGGGCGCGATGCGTCCTGGCAGCGCGGCAATGCTTTCGGCGCTCTGGCCGGCCCGGCCATAGGCGCCCTCGGGGTGGATGAAGTCATTCTGGAGATCGATCGTCAGAAGCGCGGTCCGCGCGAGGTCCCATGTGTTTGGATCGCTCATTTTCTCTCCTCTTTCGGCTCAATGATCGTATTGCCAAAACGGTCTACCCAGCCTTGCAAATTGGGCTCGATCAGGACGGTCGTGTCGGGCTGTGTCAGGATCGCGGGCCCCTCGATGGTCGTGCCCACCGGCAGGGCAAGGCGATCATAGATCGCCGTGTCGTGCCAACTGTCGCCGAAATGCACCTGCCGCCGGGCGATGGGTCGGGTTGAGCCGTCGCCCGAAGGGGCCAGCGTGCCCAGGTCGAATTTGGGCCGTTTGCCCGTCACCGCGCTGCGCAGGTTGAGAATGCGCCGCACGCCATTCTGCAACAGCCTGCCGAAGGTCGCGCGATAGGCCGCGTCAAACGCCTCTTCGATCCTGGCGCGGGTGGGAGCGGTGATCCTGCCGCCGTCGGCTTTCACGTCAAGCGGGACCGAAACGGTATGCGTCTGCCCGATATAGGCCATGTCGAGTTCGAAGCTGAATTCGCGCGCTTCGAAGTTCGTGCGCGCGGCATCAAGCAGCGCCATGCCCTGATCGGCGTGGTCCTGCATGAAGGCGCCAAGTGCCGCCTCGTCGAGCGTATCCACCAGCGAATTGATCGTTTGCACAAAATCCTGACGCATGTCGGCGATGACGCAGCCCATGGCCGAGGTTACGCCGGGATAGCGCGGCACGATGGCGCGCGCGATACCCACCTCGGCCAGCATGGCGCCGGAATGCAGCGCCCCGCCGCCGCCGAAGGGCATGAAGGCGAAACGCTTCGGGTCGAATCCGCGCTCGACGCTGACCAGGCGGATCGCGCCCGCCATGCGGCTGTTGGCGACCCGCAGGATCGCCTCGGCGGCCTCGACGGTGGACAGGCCCAGCGGCGTTCCCACATGTGCGTCGATGGCCTTGCTTGCGGCCTCGACATCCAGGCGGTCGAGCTTGCCGCCGATGGGGTTGTCCGGGTCGATCCGACCCAGCACGATATTGGCATCCGTCACCGTCGGGCGGGTATTGCCCAGCCCATAGGCTACCGGCCCCGGATTGCTGCCCGCGCTTTCGGGGCCGATGTTCAGAAGCCCGCCCTTGTCGACCCAGGCGATCGAGCCACCGCCGGCGCCGATCGTCGTGATCTCGATCATCGGGTTGCGCACGACCATGCCGAAATCGATCGAGGTCTGCGGCGACAGCATCGACTGGCCTTCGGCGATCAGCGAGACATCAAAGCTGGTGCCGCCCATATCGCCCGTGATGACATTTTCGAACCCGGCGGATTGCGCGATGTACCCGGCGGCGATCACCCCTGCGGCCGGGCCGGACAGCGCCGTGCGCACAGGTAGACGGCACGCCGTGTCCACCGCCATCACGCCACCGTTGGATTGCACGATCATGAACTCGCCATCGAACCCGCCCGCCTTGAGCGCGTTTTCAAGCCGCCCCAGGTAACCCGACACCTCGGGCTGCAAATAGGCGTTGAGCGCGGTGGTCGAGAAACGCTCGAACTCGCGAATCTCGGGCAGGATCTCGGACGAGGCCGAAACATGTTCATTGTGCCAGACCTCGCGCAGCGCTGCGACGGCGGCATCTTCGTTGGCGGTGTTGGCATAGGAATTGGCAAACAGGATCGCCACGCCCTCGCAGCCTTGTGCCTGCAGCGTTTTGGCGGCGGCGCGCACGGCATCAAGATCGACAGGCGTGCGCACCGTGCCATCGGCCAGGGTACGCTCGGCCACTTCAAGGCGATTGCGCCGGTCCACCACGGGTTCGAAATCGCCGCGCAATCCCCAGGTGCGCGGCCTGTCGCGGCGGCGCATTTCCAGCACATCGCGCAGGCCTTCGGTACAGATCACACCGGTCTTGGCGCCCTTGCGTTCCAAAAGCGCATTGGTGCCCGCCGTCGTGCCATGAACGACCACGGCAATGTCCGACAGGTCCTTGACCTCGCGGCCGATGCCGTCGAGAAACCCGCCCGACTGGTCGGGCCGCGTCGTCGGAACCTTGGCGACCGAGGCCGTGCCTTCGGCCTCGTCGAGCACGAAGACGTCGGTAAATGTGCCGCCGACATCGACGCCGATCATTCGCCTGCTCATACCTTGCCCTCCCGCCAATCCGTGCCATAGGCGGCATCCGCCTCCGCCTCGCTCACCAGCCCGCGCGCCACGTCACGCGCCACCGCGTCCGCGCTGCGCCCGGAAGCGGCGCCATAGCCTCCGCCCCCCGGTGTTTCAAGCCGCACGGCCTGTCCCGCCTTGAGCTTGATCCCGCGCATTTTCGAGACCAGTGGCGGGCTGTGCCAGCCGTCATCCTGTTCATAGGTAAAGGCGTTCAGCGCGGCATCGCCGCCGCCCGCAATTCCCTTGGGGGCAAAGCGCCCGCGCTCACCGAACAGGAACGCCTCGGCACCGTTTTCCTCCAGCACCTCGATCTCGTAGATCGCGCCAAGCCCGCCGCGATGCGCCCCCGCGCCGGCGCTGTCGGGGCGCAGGGCCCATTTGCGGAACATGACGGGATAGGCCGCTTCTAGGATCTCCATCGGCGGGATCGTGGCGGTCGAAATCGGCGCATTGCCGTGGTTGAGCCCGTCGGTTTCTATCGACCCGCCATGGCCGCCGCCATAGAAGCTGAACATGACCCAGGGCTGGCCGTTCTTGCGCTTTCCGGCGATGGAAAGCGCGTTGATTGTGCCATAGGCATTGGCCACCACCCGTTCCGGCGCGGCCTGGGCAAAGGCGGAAAAGACCACGTCGATCATGCGCAGGATGGTTTCGGTATAGCCGCCCGTGGGCGCGGGGAACTGCGCCGCCAGAAGGCTGCCTTCGGGTACGATCACATCAATCGGGCGCATCACGCCGGCATTGGCCGGCAGCGCGGGAAAGACATGCTTGATCGCCACATAGGCGGTTGCCACGGTCGTCGGCAGGGCGATGTTCACCGGGCCGGCACATTGCGGCGATGACCCGGTGAAATCGAGCACCATTCGGTCGCCCTTGATTTCAAGCGCGATCTTGATCCTGAGCGGCTCGTCGGTGATGCCGTCATTGTCGAGATAATCCTCGGCCTCCCAGCGGCCATCGGGCAGGTCGGTCAGCTCGGACCGCATCAGCGCCTCGGCGCGGCGGCCCAGGGCTTCGAGCGCGGCCGAGATCGTGTCGGCCCCGTATTCATCCAGCAGCTCATCCATCCGCTTCACCCCCAGATCGAGCGCGCCAAGCTGTCCGTTGAGATCGCCCATGGCCGATTGTGGCAGGCGGGTGTTGCGCATCAGGATGTCAACGATGTCCTGGTTGATCTCGCCCTTGCGGGCAAGTTTCACCGGCGGCAGGTTGAACGCCTCCTGGAAAACATCCGTGGCCGCCGGGTTGTAATTTCCCGGCACCGCGCCGCCCACATCATGCCAGTGACCGACCGAGGCGAGATAGCAAAACAGCTTTCCATCGCGGTAATAAGGCCGCACGAGGCGCATGTCCGACAGGTGCGTGCCGCCGATATGGGCATCGTTGAAGATATAGATATCGCCATCTTCCAGATCGCCATCCCTGGCCGCCTTTTCGATCACCGCCTTGACGGCGAAGGACATGACGCCCACGAAAATCGGCAGGCCCGATTTCCCCTGCACAAGCGTATCGCCCGACACGGCATGATAAAGCCCGTGGCTGGCATCATGCGCCTCGGCGATAATCGGGTTGAAGGCCGCGCGAAAAAGCGTTGCGTCCATTTCATCGGCGATCTGTTCCATGCGGCCCGCGAGAACGGAAAGGGTGATCGGGTCAATCTCGCTCATGGGTTCTCCCTGACTTCGGCCATGTCATTCCACACGTCCTGGCGTGTGATCTTCCCGTCTTCGATCTCGAAACGGTCGATAAAACGGATCCCCTCGAACCTGCTGTCGTCGTGATATTCGCCTTGCAGGGTGCCGCGGCAATAGACAATGGCCGCATCGCCGGCGCCCTGCATCGCATCAAGGCCCTCATAGCTCTTGGTGACGAACTTGTAGCGCGGCTTCGACCATTCGATCAGCTCTTCGAGCGTTGCCATGGGGGCTGTGCCGGGGAAGGTCATGGTGAACCCATCGCCCAGCATGGCGCGGGCCTTGTCAAGCTCTCGCGCCTCCATCGCGGCAAGGTAATCCTTCACGATCTGCGCAGGATCGGGACGCGCGGGCGCAGGGCTGCGCTGACTGCGGCCGCGATAGTAATTCTCGCTCGGCATGTCGTGGATCATCACTGTCACGAGGTCGGGTGCCGCGGGCACAACGAATCGCACCGCATCCGTCAGCGCCACGCCAAGGCGTTGTTTCTCTTCAGGATCATAGCCTTCAAGCACATGCAACTCGACTATCGGCATCGCCCTCTCCTCCGGTTAACCTGTATTATCAGTAATACAAAAATTGTATCTTTCCAGAATTTTTTTCTGCTTATCTGAAATACTAATGCTTGCTTTTACAGGCAACATATTTACCCTCACCCTCGGAAATCGGGGGAATCAGGCTTGCGAGCTGAAGCTGTTCAGATACTGCCCGAAGGGGCCAAGGCGCGGCGCGTCTACCTGTCCTTGCGCGATCAGATCACCGGCGGCGAACTCAGCGATGGTGCGACCTTGCCGGGCGAACAGAAACTGGCCGAAACCTTCGGTGTGTCGCGCGTAACCGTAAGGCGGGCGCTGGATGCGCTGGCCCAGGGCGGTCTTATCAAGCGGCGCGCAGGCAGCGGTACCAAGGTGTGCGCCTGCCCTGCCAGTGGGCAGCGTGCCGCGATGGATTTCCACACGCTCATGCCCCAGCTGGTCGAGATGGGACAGCAAACCACGGCGCGGCTTTTGTCGTTCTCCTATGACAGCGCGCCTGATTTCGTCGCCTCTGCCATTGGCCTCGATGCCAAGAGCAAGGTGCAGATCGCCACGCGCGTAAGGTTGACCAATGACGTGCCGTTTTCGCATCTGACAACCTATGTGCCGGCGCAGATCGCGCAGAACTATTCCGAAAACGATCTTGCCACGACGCCACTGTTCAAGCTTCTGGAGCGCGGCGGCGTCCAGATCAAGGAGGCGCATCAATCGGTCAGCGCCACGCTGGCCGGGCCGGATGTGGCCGAGGCGCTCGGGGTGGAGGTCGGTTCGGCGCTTCTTTCGCTCCGCCGCGTTGTGCGCGATGTGGACGGAAACGGGGTTGAATACCTCGCGGCGCTGTATCGCCCCGACCTGTTCCGGCTCGAAATGCCGCTGACGCGCGTCGGCCGGGGGGCTGCGCGCCATTGGGAGCCGGCCATTGGCCAGAGCGAGGGGGAGGGCTGATGCACACCCCGCAGATCCCGCAAACCATGCTCGACAAGCTCTGGGCGGCGCATGAGGTGCTGCTGCGCGAAGATGGCGTTTCGCTTCTGTGGGTCGATCGGCACCTGGTGCATGAAGGCTCGCATCACGCCTTTGCCAAGATCAGGGAACGCGGCTTGACGGTGGCGGAACCCGGGCTGACCTTTGCTGTGGCCGACCATTATGCGCCGACGCGCGGGCGGGCGCGGATCGCGGACCCGCAGATTGCGCGGATGATCGACACGCTGCGCGGCAATGCGCAGGCGCACGGGATCAAGATGTATGACCTCGACGACCCGCGCCAGGGCATCGTTCACGTGATCGGGCCGGAAGAGGGCCTTACGTTGCCCGGCCTGCTGATCAATTGCGGTGACAGCCACACCTCGACGCACGGCGCATTCGGGGCGCTGGCCTTTGGCATCGGCGCGACAGAGGTGGCCCATGTCCTGGCGACACAGACCGTCTGGCAGCGCAAACCCAAGGCGATGCGGATCACCGTCGAGGGCGCGCTGGGTGCCGGCGTCAGCGCCAAGGACATCGCGCTGAGCTGGATCGCGAAACTCGGCACCGATGGTGCACAGGGTCATGCGGTGGAATATGCCGGCAGCACCATCAGAGACCTTTCGATGGAAGGGCGCATGACGCTGTGCAACCTTTCCATCGAAGGTGGCGCCCGTTTCGGCATGATCGCCCCGGACGCGACGACATTCGCCTATCTCGAAGGGCGCCGATTGGCCCCGAAAGGGGCCGCATGGCAGGCCGCCTGCGCCGACTGGATCGCGCTCGCCGGCGACGAGGGCGCCCCATTTGATCGCGAGGTCACGCTCGACGCCGCCGAAATCGCGCCCACCGTCACCTGGGGAACCAGCCCGGAACAGGCCCTGCCCATCAACGCGACCATCCCCGACCCGGACCGGGTGCCCCCGGCCAAGGCCGACGCCGCGCGCGCGGCGCTTGCCTATATGGGCCTGAAAGCGGGCCAGAGGCTAGAAGGCATGCCCATTGACCAAGTGTTCATCGGCTCCTGCACCAACGGGCGGATCGAGGACCTGCGGGCCGCGGCGGCGGTCTTGAAAGGCCGCAAGGCGCGCGTGCCGGGGCTGATCTCGCCGGGCTCCTCGCAAGTCAAAGCGCAGGCCGAGGTCGAAGGCCTGGACCGGGTGTTCACCGAGGCAGGTCTTGAATGGGCGGCGTCCGGTTGCTCGATGTGCGTCGGGATGAATGGCGATCTGGTGGGCGACGGCAAGCGCTGCGCGTCCTCGACCAATCGTAATTTTCCCGGCCGCCAGGGGCGCGGCGCGCGCACCCATCTGATGAGCCCCGCCATGGTCGCAGCGGCGGCGGTCACGGGCGTGCTGACCGATGTGCGCCCGCTTCTCGACCGACGGGCCGCATGATGGCGGGCTGGAGCTTACATGATGGCAAGGCCGTGAGCCTGCCAAAGGCCAATATCGACACCGACCAGCTCATTCCGGCGCGGTTCATGTCGGTTCCGCGCTCCGAGGGCTATGGCCCCTACCTGTTGCATGACATGCGCCGCGATGACGATGGCAGGCTGCGCCCCGACTTTCCGCTCAATGCCTGCCCCGGGGCAAGCGTGATCATCTCGCGGCGCAATTTCGGCAGCGGATCCTCGCGCGAGGCGGCGGTTTATGCGCTTGTCGACGCAGGTATCCGTGCGGTCATCGCCCCGAGCTTCGGCGACATCTTCGCGGCCAATGCCGTCAACAACGGCCTGCTGCCCGCGCGGGTCGATGAAGAGGTCTGCAATACCCTCGAAGCCGCTCTTGAAAACGGGCCGGGCGACATCCGGATTGATATCGAAGCCCGCACGCTCACGCTCCGCGCGATGTCGGCCGCCTTCGCACTCGACGACAGCTGGGACAAGAAACTCATCAACGGGTGGGACGACATAGATCTCACCCGCAACCACGGCGTGGCCATCGCTGCGTTCAAACACATTCGCAGTCAAACCGCACCGTGGGCATGGCCCGCCGCGGCGGATTGAAAAGCGTCGCGAAACGCGGCGCCAGACCGCCCGTAACGGGCAAGACAAATGGGGGCACACCACCCCTGAAACAGTGGAGGACGAAACGATGAAGATGAAACTACTGGGAAGCCTTCTTGCAGGGGCGACGCTCGTTGCGGGAACGCTCAAGGCCGAGGAAACCGTTTCGGCGGTTCATGCTTTCCCCCAAACCCTGATCTACACGAAAAGCTTTCTGAGCTTTGTCGACAAGGTCAACGAAGCCGGCAAGGGCGTGATCCAGATCGACGTGCGCGGCGGACCCGAGGCGATCGGCATGTTCCAACAGCCCGATGCGGTGCGTGATGGCATCGTCGACATGGTCTATACGCCCGGCTCGTTCTATGGCGGGGCGCTGCCCGAGAAAGATGCGATGGTGGCCTCGAACCTGACCGCCGTCGAGACGCGTGCGAATGGTGGCATTGCCCTGATCGACCAGATCCACCAGGAAAAGATGGGTCTGAAATACCTTGGCTGGTTCGACAGCGGCGTTTGCTACAACCTCTGGACCCGCGATGAGCCCAAGTTCGATGCCGACGGCAACCTTGAGGTCGAAGGCCTCAAGCTGCGCGGCAACAACGTGTATAACGCCTTCTTCACCAACTACCTCGGCGCGCAGGTGATCGACCTGCCGACAGGCGAAGTATACTCGGCGCTGCAACGCGGGGTCGTCGATGCGACAGGCTGGACCCAGATCGGTCTCATCGATCTCAAGTGGAACGAGTTCCTCAACTACCGGATCGAACCGTGCTTCTTCTCGACCGATCTCGGCGTGATCGTGAACCTCGAAAAGTGGAATTCGCTGTCCGATGATGCGAAAAAAATCCTGCAGGATGTGGCGATCCAGCACGAGAAAGACAGCGTCGAGGCGCTCCGTGCCAAGCGCGATGAAGACTTCGCCGCGCTCGAGGCCGCGGGCATGAAGGTCGTCTCGCTGGAAGGCGAAGCCAAGACCAACTACCTCGCCGCAGCCCGTGAGAAGACATGGGAGCGCATGAAAGAGGTCATGGCCGACCAACCCGGCGGCACAGACAACTATGACCGCCTGATCGAGCTGTTCTACGACCTCGACGCGGCGAACTAAGCTTTCTGCGGGTCCGCCCCTTCTGAGGCGGGCCCGTTTTTCTTGCGGCGGAGGCTGAGATGCTGACCAGGATCTACCAAACGCTTCTTTACGGCATGGCCTTGATCTCGGGTCTCATGCTGATCTGGATCATGATTTCGGTCATTGTCTCGGTTGGCATGCGCAATTCCGGCCTTCAACCTTTTGCCTGGCTTTTTACCTCGGCGGAATACGGTCTCCTCTACATGACGATGCTGGGCGCGCCCTGGCTGGTCCGCGAGAAAGGGCATGTGCATATCGAACTGCTCACAGCCGCATTGCCCGATGGCCCGCGCCGCTTGCTGAGCCGCGCTGTTGCGGCGGCTTGCGTGCTGGTTTGCGCCATTCTCGCGTGGAAGGGCATGGAACTGGTCATGACCAATATCGAGCGCGGTGATTTCGACACCCGCGCCTATTATTATCCGCGCTGGCTGCTGACCATCGCATTTCCGCTCTCGTTCGGGCTCATGGCGGTTGAATTCTCCCGCTTTGTCTTTGGCCGGGAACTCATGCATAGCGGCGAAGCCGGGATACACGAATAATGGAATGGTTCGAGGCGCTGGCCCTGCTGCTTGGTACGATTGTCTTCCTGATGGCGACCGGGATGCCGATTGCGCTGGCTTTCCTGGCGGCCAATATCATCGGTGCATGGGTGTTCATGGGGGGCGAGCGTGGCATCGTGCAGCTTCTCAACAACGGGCTTGGCGCGCTGACGAAATACGCGCTGATGCCGATCCCGCTATTCCTGCTGATGGGCGAGATTTTCTTTCACACCGGGCTTGGCGGGCGCATGTTCACGGCCATCGACAAGCTCCTTGGCCGCCTTCCCGGGCGCCTGAGCTATGTGACCGTCTTGGGCGGCACGGCATTCTCGACGCTTTCGGGCTCGTCGATGGGCTCCACCGCGCTGCTGGGCTCTCTCATGGTCCCCGAGATGAGCCGCCGTGGCTATAAATCGCACATGAGCATCGGCCCGATCCTCGGCACGGGCGGCCTTGCGATCATCATTCCGCCCTCGGCCCTAGCCGTGCTCCTGGCGACGCTGGCACAGATCGACGTGGCCGCGCTGTTGATTGCGGGCGTTGTGCCGGGGCTGATCCTTGCGGGTTTTTACATCGCCACGATCTGGCTTCAGACCCGGATCGACCCGGATGCCGCACCGGCCTACGATGTCGAGCCGATGTCGCTGGGCACGAAGATCAAACTGATCATGACCGAAGTTGTCCCGATGGTTGGCGTCATGGTGGTCATCATTGCGCTGATGATCCGCGGTATCGTCACCCCGTCCGAAGCCGCGGCCTTTGGCGCGCTGGGTGTGCTTGTGCTTGCGGCCATTTTCCGCTGCCTCACGTGGGAGGCGATGAAAAAGTCGGTCATCGGCGCGCTGCGGGTGACGCTGATGGCCTATCTCATCGTCTTCGGCTCGGCCACGTTCAGCCAGTTGCTGGCCTTCTCGGGTGCATCGCGGGGGCTTGTGCAATGGGCGACGAGCTTTGATCTCGCGCCCTTGGCGATGCTGCTTGTGATGTTCGCTGTGCTGTTGCTGCTCGGCATGTTCATGGAACAGATCTCGATCATGCTGCTGACGGTCCCGATCTTCTTTCCGTTGGCGCAGACGCTCGGTTTCGATCCGATCTGGTTTGCACTCATCATGTTGCTTTCATTGGAAATCAGCTTCACAACGCCGCCCTTCGGGTTATTGCTGTTCGTGATGAAAGGGGTGGCCCCCGCAGGCACGACCATGCGCGAGATTTACACCTCCGCCTTCCCGTTCATTTTCTGCTCGCTGCTGCTGGTGGCGCTTCTGATCGCCTTTCCCCAACTGGCCCTTTGGTTGCCATCCCTTTGAACTGCGGCTCAGTGAAGGCACGTGACCACGGTTTCGCGGCGGCACTGTAGTGAAAGCCAAGGGTGCGAGCGTAGCTCTGACTGGCAGAAATGTAACTCGATCTGAGGTGCCCCTGAATTTGTAGACACGCTGCTTGGTAATCTTGGAACCAAGGAGACGTATGGATGTCAGGTCAGATTCGTTATTCCGATGAGTTCAAGATCGACGCCGCCGCGCAGGTCACTGAGCGTGATTACCCGGTAAAGGAGGTGGCTGAGCGGCTTGGTGTGCACCATGTGACGACGCAAAACCGCCTTGTAGCGCGCTATGTCGGGTTTTCCGGTGTAGTTGAATACGGCAGCCGCTTGGCGTCGTTTGTTAAGACGATCAGGTCAAGGCGTTGCGTGCCAAGACCGACTTATGGGCAGTGGGCAGGAAAGCGAGGCTTCGGATGGTTGGATACGATCACCCGGAAGTGTCGGTCTGGTAGAAATGCGCCCGACTATCAGTTCTGACATCGTCGTAGCTTTACGCGCCATGAGGCGAGACGGAGCCGGATCTCGCGCAGATGCTGCGGATCACCGAGCGGATTGCGATGACTCCCCGCTTTGGGTTCGATAGATGACCTATCACGTGCGCTGCGAAGGTCATGCTGCAAACGAAACGCGCATAAGGGCGGCCGATGCGCCTCATGCGCCGAGTGGCGAAGGCGTCGGGTGAGCCCATCGCTGCCCGCTTCCCTTTCGTTGATGTGGCTAATACTATTGCTGGGCAGGCTTTCGGCTAAACGATCTTCGTCGCTATGATATCCGCAGCGCGGATCGGGACCGCAATCTAAGCGGGCTTTTCGATTCAGCCGTGTGGTGCTCGCAAGAGAAATGCCTCCGCAGGATTCGCATTGAAATGATAGCTTGGTTTGCTGCCGATCATGGCGCTCCGGATCAGCACGTGGTTCGATTCATGGTGTGAATGCGCGGCTCCGAATATTCGGAAGTCATCGGGGCAGATGAGAAAGATACAGAATGACCGCAACCCAGAGACTTGAGGTATCCCCCAGTGCGGCAGCTCCGCTGGTCCATACCCTCACGGCCGAAGCCTGTCTTTCGCAATTGGGAACAGATGGCTCCGGGCTGTCCGAGAGCGAGGCCGCGCGGCGTCTGGCGGAGGACGGACCGAACGCGCTTCCGATCCATGGCACCCGGCATCCGTTCCTTCGCTTTCTCGCACATTTCCACAATCTGCTGATCTACGTTCTGCTGGCTTCGGCTATCGTGACCGCGCTCTTGCAGCATTGGGTCGATACCGGGGTCATTCTGGCAGTGGTCGCGGTCAACGCCATCGTCGGCTTCATCCAGGAGGGACGCGCCGAAAACGCCATGGCGGCGATCCGGTCGATGCTGGCACCGCGGGCCAACGCAATGCGGGACGGTCAGCGGGTAAGCGTCCCCGCGGAAGTACTGGTTCGAGGCGACATTGTTCTGCTCGAAGCGGGTGACAGGGTTCCGGCCGATCTGCGCCTGATCAGTGCCCGCGCGTTGCGGATCGAGGAGGCGATTCTGACCGGGGAATCGGTGCCGGTCGACAAGGGGCTGGATGCCGTCGCTCTTGACGCGCCGCTTGGCGATCGCAAGCCGATCGCCTTCAGTGGCACGACCGTGGTCGGTGGCACCGGGCGCGGGGTGGTGGTGGCCACTGGCTTTTCCACCGAGATCGGCCGCATCAGCGGGATGCTGCGCGATGTCGGCGTTCTGACCACACCGCTGGTCGAACAGATGAACCGGTTCGCCCGCTGGCTGACGGCGATGATCCTGGTACTGGCGGCGGTGCTGCTGGCATTCGGCTATTTCGTCGGCCACATCCCGTTCGACGAGATGTTCATGGCCGTCGTCGGCCTGACCGTCGCGGCGATCCCTGAGGGCTTGCCGGCGGTGCTGACCATCACGCTTGCCATCGGCGTGCAGCGCATGGCGCAGCGCCATGTGATCGTACGCAAGCTGCCCTCGATCGAAACACTCGGCGCGGTGTCGGTGATCTGCAGCGACAAGACCGGAACGCTGACCCGCAATGAAATGATGGTGGCATCGCTTGGACTGACCTCCGGGCATCACGCTGTCACCGGCGAGGGATATGCCCCTGGAGGAGAGATCACGCCAGAACCTTCCGCCCATGATCTGGGTCCGCTGGCGCGGATCGCGGCGCTCTGCAATGACGCTGAGCTTCGGGAAAAGCAAGGCCACTGGACCGTCGAGGGGGATCCGATGGAAGGTGCGCTGCTGGTTCTGGCCGGAAAGGCCGGTGCCGGCTTGCACGGATGGCGCCGTCTTGACGAGATCCCCTTTGACGCCGCCCATCGCTATATGGCGGTGCTTGTCGAGGCGCCTGACGGTGAGCGCCAGATTCTGGTGAAGGGCGCGCCGGAACGCATCCTTGCGATGTGCCGCAGGCAGGCTGAAGAAACGGACGGGGCGCCTTTTGATCGAGCGCGCTGGGAGGCCGAGGCGAACGATATCGCTAGCAACGGGCAGCGGGTGATCGCGCTGGCTTGGGCCGACGCCGGGTCGGAAAGCCTGCACGAGCGCGACATTGACGGCCACCTGACATTGGCGGGTCTGGTCGGGCTGATCGATCCGCCGCGAACCGAAGCGGTCGAGGCGGTGGCCGAGTGTCATCGGGCGGGTATCGCCGTCAAGATGATCACGGGTGACCATCTGGGCACGGCGGCGGCGATTGGCCGCCAGATCGGGCTCTTGAACCCTGAACGGGTTCTGACCGGTGCCGAGATCGAACGGCTGAGCGACGCCGAACTGGCGCTGTGCGTGACAGACACCAACATCTTCGCGCGCACCTCGCCCGAGCATAAGCTACGCCTGGTGACGGCGTTGCAGGCGCAGGGGTTGACTGTGGCCATGACCGGCGACGGGGTGAACGATGCACCGGCGCTGAAACGCGCCGATGCAGGGGTGGCGATGGGGGTCAAGGGCTCGGAAGCCGCCAAGGAAGCGGCCGAACTGGTCCTGACCGATGACAATTTCGCCTCGATCGCGGCGGCCGTGCGCGAGGGACGCACGGTCTTCGACAACCTGCGCAAGGTGATCAGCTGGACCCTTCCGACCAATGCCGGCGAGGCAGGTACGATCATGGCGGCGCTGCTGCTGGGGCTGGCACTACCGATCAGCCCGATCCAGATCCTCTGGGTCAATCTGATCACCGCCACCACGCTTGGCCTCGCCCTGGCGTTCGAGCCGACTGAGCCAGGCACAATGCGCCGCAGCCCCCGGGCCCGTTCGGCACCGCTTTTGACCGGGGAACTGGTCTGGCACGTGGTGCTGGTCGGGGTGTTGTTCGTGGCCGCTGTGTTCGGGCTTTACGCTTATGCCATGGATCGCGGCTATTCGCCTGAACTTGCGCAGACGATGTCGATGAACATGCTGGTCATCCTCGAAATCTTCCATCTGTTCTTCATCCGCAACATGTACGGCACCTCACTGACCTGGGCGGCGGTACGGGGCACGCGGGCGGTCTGGATCAGCCTGGCGGTGATCGTTCCGGCGCAGTTCATTGTCACCTACGCGCCGGTTGGGCAAGCGGTGTTGGGAACCGTCCCGGTCTCGATGTTTGACGGCGCCCTGATGTTGGCCATCGGCGCGGTCTTCTTCGCGACCATCGAAATCGAAAAGCAAATCCGGCTGACCCTGCGCGGCAAGAATGGCAGTTAGGGCCGGGTGGGGTCACCTCGCTTCTGGCTGGACTTGGTCTTCCAGTGCCTTTCGCAAACGCCGGATCAGGACGCCGCGCGCGTTTTCGTCGGGTGCCGCCAGGAGCGCTTCGTTCAGATCGAGAAACAGGCGCGAGACGTCGTTGTGCCAATCCAACTTTGCCACCTGTTCGGGTTTGATGCGCGGCTCCGACAGGTCGGGTGCGGATGCGACGCCTTCTGACGTCAGGTCATAGGCGGCGTCCAGAACCGGGACGACGACCTGTTCCGGGGGCAGAAGGTTCCCTATCCGCGCGGTCAGCCCTTCCAAAGCGGGTGGTTCCCCATGCACCAAGAAAAGGCCCTTCGCGATGGGCATCCGCGCGCTGATCCAATCCGCGATCTCGGGACCGTCGGCATGGCCGGAATAAAGATCCAATGTCCGAATGCGTGCGCGCACAGCAATCTCGTCTCCCTGAATGCGCACCTGCTTCGCGCCGGACTGTAGCAGCTGGCCCAGCGTGCCCTCGGCCTGGTAGCCGACGAACAGGACGGTCGCCTCGTCGCGCCACAGCCAGTTCCTGAGCCGGTGACGGATCCGTCCGGCCTCGCACATGCCGCTGGCGGCGATGACGATGTGAAAATCGCTCAACCGGTCAAGCGCGCGGCTCTGTTCGGCGGTCTGGCTGAAGTTCAGCCAGCGTGATTTCAGGCTGGCCAACAGCCTGTCGCCGTCCTCCAGTTCCGCCTTGTGCTGTACGAAAACCTTCGTCGCACGGGTGGCAAGCGGGCTGTCCACATAGACCGGGATCGTCGGCAGGTCTCCGTCTGCCATCAGTCGGCCAAGGTCGGCGATCAGTTCCTGCGCCCGTTCAACCGCGAAGGACGGTATGATCAGCGCGCCGCCGTTTTGCATTGCGCCATGCACCTCGTCGCGCAGGCGCGAGCGGCGTTCATTCGGGCTTTTGTCGATCCGGTCGGTACCACCGTAGGTCGACTCGCATATCAGGTAATCCACACCGGACGGCGCCTCGGGATCGGCATGCAGCAGCTTGTGGTCGGGACCGATATCGCCGGAAAAGCATAGCCGCAGCGGGTTCTTGCCGGGTTGGTCGAGTTCGATCTCGACCGAGGCGGAGCCCAGCATGTGCCCGGCGTTCCAGAGCCTGGCCCGAACGCCCTTCAGAACCTGAAACCACGCGCCATAGCTGACGGGGCGCATGGCCTTCAGGGTGTTCTTGACGTCGTGGTCATCGTAGATCGCGCTGACCCGGCCACGTCCGCGCTTCTCGGCGCGGCGGTTGAACTGTTCGACTTCGAACGCCTGAATATGGGCGCTGTCGGGCAACATCACGGAACACAGGTCGACCGTCGGCGTGGTGGCAAAGACTGGCCCCTTGAAGCCTTCACGCACCAGTTTGGGCAGCAGACCGGAATGGTCGATATGGGCGTGAGTCAGGACGACGGCAGCGATCTTCGAGGGCTCAAAGGGAAAGGCTCGGTAGTTGAGTTCCTTTTCCGTCTTGGAGCCTTGGAACATGCCGCAGTCGACCAGGATGTCGCCAGCCTCGGTTTGCAGCCTGAAACAGGACCCGGTGACCGCGCGCGCAGCGCCATGGAAGTTCAGGCGCGGCGGTCGCGTGGCGGTCATGGTTCGTGCTCCTTTGGAACGAGGTGGTCGTGGTGCGCCCACAATGAAGAGAGCGCCTGAACAAACGGATCAAACGAACGCCCGTCTCTGGCCCATGACAGGAGCGATCTGCGTCGAGCGGTTTTCATCGCAAGCAGCCATTGAGAATCGGATTGGAAGCCGGCTTGGCTGTTCGTTCTGTTCATTCACGTTCCAAGAAACGACGCATTCCCATGACGCCCGATACCTTTCAAGCCCGGAGACAATGCTCCGTGAGGCTGATAATACCTTATCCAAGTCAGAGACGTGGGCAATCTTCCCCGAGAGGACAAGAAAATGGAAATACGCAGGATTCTGGTCCCGCTGAGCGGCAGGTTCGACCCTCAAGACCCCGAGAGCCTTGATGCGCCCGCACTTAAGACATCGGTTCGCCTTGCGCGCCACCTTGATGCAGGGATCGAAGTTCTGTCCGTGATCGGTCCCGTCGGACCGCAGGCTGCCGGTTGGATTTCGTGGGTTCCGGACTACGGGATGGATGCGGTTATTGATTCGATTGAGAAGCAAGGGGAAGTCCGCCGCAAGAGGGCGCGAAAGACCTATGACGCTATAGTCGCTGCCGACGCCAAGGCTGGCGAGCTGGAAGCCAAGTTCGTCGAGAGCCCGGGGGAAATCGGATCAACCGTCGGTGCGGCGGGGCGGCTCTCTGACCTGATCGTCGTCGCCAGTTCGCAAAGCCGCTGGGATCTGCCTTTCCGTCCGATCCTGGACGCCGCTCTGCGCCAGACCGGCCGCCCGATCTTCGTCGCGCCGCCCACCGCGCCCGAGAAGACGGGGCACCATATCGCGATCGCTTGGAACGATACGGCCCAGTCGGCGCGTGCGTTGGCCGGGGCCATGCCTCTGTTGAAACGGGCGGCCTCGGTCACCGTGTTGACTTGCCGTGAGGGCGATGAAGCATCTGAAGGGGCCGACCCGGACAAGGTCGTTGCCTACCTTGGGCTTCATGGAGTGACTGCGCGCGGGCGCATTCTGGATGCGAGGCATCGCGATGTCGCGCGCGGCATCATCGATGCCGCCCTCTCCGAGGGCGCGGACCTGCTGGTCTTGGGATCGGTGATCCACTTTCGCGTGCAGTCGCTGGTCTATGGAAGTCTGACCGAAGAAGTCCTGAAAGCACCGAGACTGAGCGCCTTGCTCGTCCCCTGAGCCGGATCGGATCAAGCGACAGGCGAAACGCGCCGTTATGTAGGCCAGAGAGGCCACCGCCATGACCGCGCCCTCGCGGCGGGTGCTACCGCGGCCGCCAAGCACGATGAAGATCGTCATGGCGCAAGCGGCAATCAAGACCGGGCCGTCGAAGACGACAATGGCAGGTGGAAACGCCAGCGGTCCAACGATGACGGCAGTTTCGAAGATCCCAAGGGTATTGAACAAGATGCTGCCGGGGACGGAGATGACCCGAATTGGCCAACTATTCGGCCGCCGACGGCCGGAGCATTGCACCTTCCCGCGGGCTTGAATTCGGGTTGCGACCTGTCGAAACCTGGAAGTGCGAGGGACGGTAGGCACTGCCGTGGTGTCTGACGTTGGCAACCGAACAATCTCGATCTGATCGAGATTTCGGCGCATACTGCAATTACGCAGGACTGAAGCGTCTCGCTGTCGGTGCATTCCAGCACGGCAATTTGGTGGATGTTCCAAATGTTCTTCGATCTCGGTTCGTTCGCGCCCTATGCCGCCCTGTGCCTGGTGGTCGCGATCTTCGCGTTGTTTCTGAGCGAACGGATATCGGCCGAGGTCGTCGCGCTCTGCGGCGTGGCCGTGGCTCTCTTCGCCGGAATGGTCGGGGTCGAAGATGTATTGAAAGCGTTGAGCAATCCCGCCCCTGCGACGATCGGGGCGCTGTTCGTCATCAGCGCCGCGCTGGTCAGAACCGGAGTCCTGGAGGTGGTCGCAGAGCATCTGGTCCGCGGTCTGACCAAGCACCCCGTTGCGACGATCGTGGTCTTCTTCGCGATAACCGGTCTCTCATCCGCCTTCATCAACAACACGCCCGTGGTCATGATTCTGATCCCGGTGGTGTTCGGGCTGGCGCGCGAACTGGAAATCAGCGCATCGCGCCTGCTGATGCCTCTCAGCTTCATCGCGATCCTGGGCGGATCCTGCACACTGATCGGCACCTCGACCAACCTTTTGGTGGACGGTATTGCGCGCGATCTTGGACTGGCACCGTTCGGGCTTTTCGAAATCGCGCCACTCGGCGTGCCGCTGGCCCTGGTGGGTGGCATATACCTTGCCGTCGCGGCCCCGCGGTTGCTGCCTGCCCGTGCGGCTTTGAGTGAGTCGTCGGCGCTTGGCGCCAGCAAATCCTGGACGGTGGAGCTCTTCCTTCCGCCCGGCTCCGCCCTGATCGGCCGGAACGTTCTTGATGTACCGGATTTCCGAAGAACCTCAACGCGGGTTATAGACCTGATCCGCAACGATGTTTCGCTGCGGAACAACCTTGGTGCCGAGGTTCTGGCATCTGGCGACAGGGTCGTCTTGAGGACTTCCGATTCCGAGATCATGGGTTTTCTTGGGAACGCCACGCAGGGGGTGACGATCGCGGGCACCGAACTGGCCAGCACGCGCCATAGTCACGTCATCGAGGCCCTGATCGGATCGAACAAGGGACCGGTTTCGAAATTGAGTTGGCGGCGCAGCTATGGCGTCTACCCCATTGCCGTCCACCGACGCGGTTTGCCCGTCGACATGCAGGACAACGCGCTGCATCTGCTTCCCGGCGATACGGTGCTGCTCGAAGGTTCGGTCGAAAGCATCGCGCGCCTGGCACGGGAGGAAGGCCTGATCCTGCTCGCGCCGATGACAGCCCGGGCCTATCGCCGCCGCAAGGCGCCGATAGCGCTGGCGGTCCTGGCGGCTGTTGTCATCGGCTCGGCGCTGGGTCTCGCGCCGATCCTACCGTTGGCGATCATCGGCGCGGCCATCATGCTGGCGACGCGTTGCGTCGAACCCGACGAGGGCGTGGGAGCGATCGACGGGCGGCTCCTGCTGCTGATTGTGAGCATGCTGGTTATAGGCACTGCGCTCGACAAGACGGGTGCCATGAGCATGATCGTGGACGGTCTTTCCAGCCCCCTTGGCGCCATGAGCCCGCTACTCGCTTTAGCGGTGATCTATGCAGTGACATCGCTGCTAACCGAAATCGTCACGAATAACGCCGTTGCGGTCATCATGACCCCCATCGCTGCTGGAGTCGCTTCGCAGCTCGGGCTTGATCCGCGGGCTTTCGTCGTAGCTGTCATGTTCGCGGCCAGCGCCAGCTTCGCCACACCGATCGGCTATCAAACCAACACCATGGTCTACAACGCGGGTGGCTATCGGTTTGGCGATTTCCTGCGGCTTGGACTGCCAATGAACGTCATCGCAGGAATCGTCACAGTTCTTCTGGCGCCGCTGCTCTGGCCACTACAGCCATGATCGCGCCCCTGGCGGGCAGCCAGTCTGGCCATGGAGGGTCGGACCATCGAAAAGCACGGATCATGTGCCATGGTGGCCGGTCCGATCCTGATCCAGCACCGGATCAACGCCTGTTGCGATCACACGCTTCAGTGGCGCGGGCTGCGGGAGCCACGAGGGCAGCATTGGATAACGTGTCTCATCGTTGGAACCTACGCTGGCAATGACGCTGACTGTCCAGCCAACCCGATCGGAAAGACCGGCGCATAGCCTGCGGAGCGTGTAGCCTGACTATCGCGGAACGGATTTTTGCTCGCCATTCGCGCCTGTCGAGGCATGGGGCCTGCGGGTGCAGCCTACGGCGCGAAAATCGTCTTGAACGGCGAACGGCCTCGCTGATCGGGGCTTGAGACAGAATTTGGCGACGCAACCGACCCGGAGTTCGCCGGTGAACTGCCGCTTTCGCAGGCCGAATGAATCGTCTCGACCGTGCCCATCCATCCGACCGGTTTGAGCCAAGAGGGCACGCGTACACCTCTGATCCAGCTGACGCACGCGTCCGGGTTCCGCGGACGCGTGGCGGTTGCCTCGCATGACCCTGGGGACACAGAGGATCTGATTGGCGCCGGTGCAGACATCGTGCTCGACCCCTTCCAGGACGCGGCGGACCGGGCCGTGGAACTGCTCTGTGGCGCTCCGGAAGAAGACCGCACCGAATTTCCGTTGATCGAAACTGAGGAGAAACAGACACCGTGAGTGCCGTGGCGCGCCGCCTTTAGGTCAACAGAACCGGCGTTAGCTGCCTATTGCGCATGACCTCTGTCAAAGCAGAGCTACGGATGTTGTGGTTTGGTACTTCATAGCTCGTCGCTCAAGAGGTGGGTCCGAGCCCATTGCTGCAGCAATCAAATATCGGAGGAGCGAGATGGGAAATCACGCAAAGCCGCCAGAGCCGTCTGACCCCGGCCCACTGGTGCGGTTGCTGTTGCCGCTGATCATCGGCTTTGCCGTCCTTGCCTTTCTTACGTTCGAGTCTCCTAACGGTTTGGCGCCCTCGCGAACCGTTTCCTACAGCGAAATCAAGGACCTGATCCGCGATGGAGAGATCCGCGAGGCCACTCTGGAAGCCACGGCCATAGTCGCAGTTCTGCGCCGCCCTGAACCCGACGGGACCGAGAGGGTGCGCGCCATCACGCCTCAACAGCCCGATCCGGCGCTTCTGCCACTCCTTGAAGAGATGAAGGTCATGGTAACGGCCGAAGAACCCAAGGCACCTTCCGTGCTGCTCTCGTTTCTGCCCTGGATAATTCTGATCGGCTTTTATATCTGGCTGTCCCGCCGGATGATGGGTGGCGGCATCAGCGGCGGACTGCCGGGCGGAATCGGCGATTTTCTGGGCGGCCGGTCGTCCAAACCCACCAAGCCCACGCGCAAGGTCACTTTCGCCGATGTCGCGGGCCAGGATCAGGCCAAGCGCGAAGTTTCGGAACTCGTCGAGTTCCTGCGCGACCCGGAGCGGTTTCAGAAGGTGGGCGCCACAGTGCCGCACGGCGTGCTGCTGATGGGGCCGCCCGGTACCGGCAAGACTCTGCTGGCGCGGGCATTGGCGGGCGAGGCGGATGTGCCGTTCTTTTCCACTTCCGGTTCGGAATTCATCGAAGTCTTCGTTGGCGTGGGTGCGGGCCGGGTTCGCAAGATGTTTGAAGAGGCACGCAAGCAGGCGCCGTCGATCATTTTCATCGACGAGTTGGACAGCATTGGGCGCACCCGGGGGACCGGGTTGGGCGGCGGCCATGACGAACGCGAACAGACGCTGAACCAGATATTGGCCGAACTGGACGGTTTCACCGCCCGCGAGGCGGTTGTGGTTCTGGCTGCCACCAACCGACCAGATGTACTGGACCCGGCGCTGCTGCGTCCGGGCCGGTTCGACCGTCACGTCACCCTGTCGCTGCCGGACAAGGTTGCACGGCGCGCGATCCTCGACGTGCACATCAAGAACCTTCCGCTGCACGCGGATGTCGATCTGGACCGCGTGGCGGCAGGCACGCCGGGGTTTTCCGGTGCCGACTTGAAGAACCTGCTGAACGAAGCCGCGATCACCGCCGCGCGCCGGTCGGGTTCGGGCATAACCGCCACCGATCTGGACGAAGCGCGCGACAAGGTGATGATGGGCACGGTGCGCACGCTGGCGATCCAGCCGGACGAAAAGCACCGGCTTGCGGTGCATGAGGCCGGTCATACGGCCGCCGCCTTCTACAACCCCGACGCCGACCCGCTCTACAAGGTCACGATCATCCCACGGGGGCATTCGCTTGGCAGTACGCACATGCTGCCGGAAAACGAACGCCACACGCTGCCCGAGGCTTATCTGCGGGTTCAACTGGTCACGCTTTTGGCGGGTCGGGCGGCGGAAAAGCTGTTGCTGGGGTCTGTCAGTTCGGGCGCTGACGACGATATCCGGCGCGCGACGGCGCTGGCGCGGTCGATGGTCGCGCGCTGGGGCATGGACCCCGAAATCGGCCCGGTCGATCTGCGCGACAGCGAGGATCATCCGTTCCTGGGCCAGCAGATCGCCAAGCCGCGCAGCTTTTCCGATGAGACAGCTGCCCGTGTCGACCAGGCTGTGATCGACCTGCTTCACAGCGCCGAAAAGCGGGCGGTCGGGCTTATCGAAGGAAACCGCGACAAGGTGCTGCGCCTTGTTGCGCGGCTGGAGGCGGAAGAGACGCTGGATCTGGACGCGATTACAAATTGCCTTGGCCCCGACACCACCGTCACACCCTTCACGAAGAAGCGAAAGGGTGGCGCTGAATCCGTGGAGGATGATGGATCGGCATGATCAAGACCCCGAAAAAAGCGAAGACCCGGCGTGCGCCGCCAGCGAAAAACGCTGCAAATCTGCCGGCCGTGGTCACGCCCCGGGCCGGATCACAACCCGAACCGCAAGCAGATATGGCACGCGAGCATCCCCATCAGAACCTCGATCGCGCGATGCGCGCGGCAGCGGCGCGACTCACCGGAGGCGTTTCGCCCCATGCCTTCATCGAAGCGTGGAGTGATTGGGCGCTACACATGAGCAGGGCGCCTGGGCGCCAACTGGAACTGGTCGAGCGCGCCCAACACAACGCGGCAAAGCTGATCTCTCAAGCCATGGCCGCAGGCTCCGAAACCGCCCCGGCGTTTGTTCCCAAGGCCTATGACCATCGTTTCGATCACCCGGGATGGCAGAAACCACCGTTCCAGACCTGGCAGCAGGCGTTCCTTGCGATGCAGGACTGGTGGGATTACGCAACCGACCCGCTGCGTGGTCTGCGCGCCGAGGACGCCGGGCGGACCCGTTGCATGATGCGCCAGATGTTGGATACGGTGTCGCCATCGAATTTCCCGGCCCTGAACCCCGAGATCATCGAAGAAACGGCCAAGACCGGCGGCAAGAACCTGAGCGAAGGGGCCGCGCACTTCATGCGCGACTATCTCAAAACGCTGGCGCAGGTACATGAGCCCGCGCCGGAGGGCTACAGGATCGGCGAGGATCTTGCGTGTACCCCCGGCGAAGTGGTGTTCCGCAACGATATCTTCGAGCTGATCCAATATGCACCGCGAACCGAAAGGGTTCAGGCCGAGCCAGTCCTGATCGTCCCGGCCTGGATCATGAAATACTACATCCTCGATCTTTCGCCGCAGAACTCTTTGGTAAGGTACCTCGTCGAACAGGGCTTCACCGTTTTCATGATCTCGTGGTGCAACCCGACAGCGGATCAGGCCAATCTGTCGCTGGAAGACTACCGCAAGCTGGGGGTGATGCAGGCGCTGGATGCCATCAACGCCATCGTGCCGGACCGAAAGGTGCATGCCGTCGGCTATTGCCTCGGCGGAACGATGCTGGCAATCGCAGCGGCCACGATGGCGCGCGATGGCGATGACCGCCTGATGTCGGTCACCCTGATGGCGGCCCAGGTCGATTTCGTCGAAGCGGGCGAGTTGTTGCTGTTTCTTGACGAAAGCCAAGTCGCCTTCCTGGAAGACATGATGGCGGACCAGGGCTATCTCGACCGTCCGCAGATGGCCCGGGCCTTTTCCGCGATCAGATCCGAAGACCTGATCTATACCCGCGCCGTACGCCGCTATTTCCTGGGGAAGGACGACGTGCCAAACGACATGGCCGTCTGGTTTGCCGACACCACACGGATGCCGGCACGGATGCATTCGGAATACCTGCGCGGCCTGTTCCTGGAAAACCGGCTGACGGCCGGGCGTTTCGCGGTGGAGGGCCGGGTGATTGCCTTGAAGGACATCGCAACACCGATGTTCGTGATCGGTACCGAGCGTGAGGAGATTTCTCGATGGAAATGCGTCGTCTGTGCTTCGTGACCGTCATAGCGTTTTTTGGAGTCTTGGGCGCACACCCGGCTTGGGCGAAATCCAGTACCGCGTGCCAGGACAAAACAGCAATCCAGATTTGGCTTGATCGCGCCAGCGCTGAGGGAGTGTCGCCATCAGTGATGCGCACGCCGGACGACTCACAGGCCGAGGAGATTTTCCCGATCGCCGATCACGGCGGGGCGGATCAGGGTTGCCTTTCGTGCCATTCCAACGCCGGATTTCTTATGAGTTCGATCACGCCACCCGAGGCGCCGCCCGAGGACGGCTGCGCTTCGGCGCCCAACCGGCCGGCCTTTCTCAACTCTTTCGTACGCCCGGATTTTCCGCAGAGCCTGCATGGTTCTATCGGATGCGTGAACTGCCACGGCGGCGACGACACCGCGACAGATTTTGAAACCGCCCATGCCGGACAGACCGATGCCAACGCGACCTGTTCCACCTGTCACGCCGAAATTTCCGCACGCCATAAAACAAGCCTGCATGGTAAACTGAACGGCATGGCCGAAGCGCTGCGCCTGCGCAGCGGCAAAGAGAACTTTCACACGCTTGACCCAATGTGGCAGGCCGATTGCGCCTCTTGTCATGCTGCCTGTTCGGATTGCCATATCACCTTGCCAAAGGCGGTCGGAGGCGGCCTGATCCTCGGGCACGACTTCCTTGGTACGCCGCCGATGGAAGAAACCTGTGCAACCTGCCACGGGTCACGGGCGGGCGGCGAATACCTGGGGCAGCACGAAGGGCTGGCACCCGACGTGCATTTCGAGGCCGGGATGCACTGTATCAATTGCCATACCAACGACCTGCATGGCGATGGCAACACCTATCAGACCAGATGGCAGGTCGAGGGCCGTGCGCAATGCACCGATTGCCATGCCGCGCTGCCCAATGGCACCGTCAAGGCGCATAGGTCGAACCACGACGACCTCAGCTGTCAGACTTGCCACAGCCAGCCCTACCAGAACTGCTTTTCCTGCCACACGGGCGAAGAGGACGGCGCATATTTCCGCCGCGCCGGCGCCAAGAGCCTGGACCTGAAGATCGGCAGCAATACCGCCAAAGGATACCCCTACGGGATCGTCACCCTGCGCAACAACCCGGTTGCGCGCGACAGTTTCGATCACTTCGGAGCGGGGCTGCTGCCGCATTTCGACGATTACCCGACCTGGAAAACCGCCGCACCGCATAACATTCGCCGAGTGACAGAACAGAACCGGACCTGCGCCGCCTGTCATGCCAATCCAGACATTTTTCTGGCCCCGGATGATCTGGATCCCAAAGGCGCTGCTGCCAATGCCGACGTCATCCTCGAACGATGACAGGCCGATCACCTTTAGCCAAAACAAGCGGGGAGCCAACCCTGCCCAACCCCCAGACGATAATTCACCAAGGAGAACCCAACATGAATGTCCTGACCAAGATCGGAACCACCGCCGTCATCGCCGCCAGCGTCCTGATGCTGGGTATGCAGGCGGTCACGGCCGACGGCGTCACGCAGCTCGAGCCCTCGGCCGAGTATCTGGAGCGCTCGCACGCCGCGTTGGCCGGATTGCGCGACATGACCCCGAAATGGGGTGTTCAACCGGTCGACGCTTTCAAGACCACGATGGATGCTGGCGTTCCGATCGTGATGATCGACGTGCGCGCGCCCGCGGAATGGGCCGAGGGCGTGATCGAAGGTGCTTTGCTGCTGAACCTCAACGAGCTGCCAACCACCGAGGGCCTGGCGAAGCTGCCGACAGATCGCATGACGGCGATTGGCGTGTACTGCAAATCCGGCCACCGCTCGGCGCTGGCGCTCTCGTTCCTGCATCAGCTGGGCTATGCCAACGCGATCAACATGGCGGGCGGGTTCGAGGCCTGGAAAAAAGCCGAATACCCGTTTGTGACCCCACCGCAATAGGGCGAGCGCTCGCGAAGGGCTTTCGCTTCCCTGTAACAGTCTGTGAACGGAACACAGGCAGCGCGGATGTCAGGTCATACAGCCCCGCCGTGCCGAGAGGCCACCAATGTCTCATCTGCGCGCGTCAAGTTGGCACCTGACAGCTTGGCGGCGCTATCAGAACGAGCCGATCAGTGCGGCGATGATTGCCCATATCCCTTTGACCGATACCACTGTCGTGACGCCATAGGGCGCCGTCGCCAGATAGCCCGTGTCGAGGCGCGGAAATACATGGACAGACAGGACGCAGGTGAGCAGCGAGACCGCAAGCACCGGGGTCAGGGCGACGGCCACATGCGGCAACGCGCCGGGCGATTGCTCTCTATTCCCAACCGCAACCATAGGCCCGGCCTCGCCATACCCCTCACCAGCTGCGGAGCTGGCACGCCGGGAAAGCCAGACGATCCCGAAGCCGAACATGATCAGCCCGGCAATCAAACCAAGGCCCGGGGCCGCGACGGTGGTGGTCCCGAAACAGGGCATCGGTGTCGCGTTCCGGATCGCCGGGGTGCCCGGCAGTGCTGTCATTGTGAAGGTGAAGGCCCCAAGCGCAATCGCCCCCGGGATCAGGCGTTTGGGAATATCGGCCCGTTGCAACAGCGCCGCTGCCAGGGGAAAGGCGACAAAGGCCACGACAAACAGGGATACGCCGCCATACGTCAGCAGCGCACAGGCCAGAACGATAGCGGCAATCGCGTTGCTTGCGCCCAGAAGCCGGATCGCCGATTGGGCGATCGCCACGGCACTTGCCGATGGGTCCATCAGTTTTCCAAAGATGGCACCAAGCAGGAAGATCGGGAAGTAGCTAACGATGAACTGAAGAAGGGCAGGCATGAAGCTCACGGTATACGTGCCGAGCGGCGGCGCGGCTCCGACAAGCGCCGCAGCGCCCGCCAGCGCCGGCGCGAGAACCTATGTGGGTAGTCCCCGGTAGGAGAGAAATATCAGCAGTCCGAGGGCTGTAAGTATCGCGAGAATGTCCAAGCCAAGGCCCTAGAGCGGGACCACGAGGACGTCACAAGGAGCCGCTGACAGCAATTCGCGCGCGGTGCTGCCAAGAAAAGCCTCGGCAAGCCAGGACCGGCCATGTGAGCCCACGCAGATCAGATTGCTTTCCCGCCGTCTTGCTTCTTCAAGCAGGACGGGTGCAGGGCCACCTTCGATGAAGGTTCGCTTGAGTTTCAGACTCTTGCTTTCGAGCCGCTGTTCAAAGGCCTTCATTTCCTTCGCCAGTTCGCGATCTGTTTGCAAACGGTCTCGCTTTTCGATCGAGCCGTCGGGATCGGCTCGCTTCGTGAATTCCTTGTAGGGGACATGATAGACGTTGATTAGGGTCATCGTAGCCTTGGGAGCGAGCGCCGCGCCCACGTTGATTGCGTTCCGGGAGCAGTCGGAAAAGTCGACGCCGGCGATCACATCACGGTAGGGACCCGGTTTCGAATTGCCAACCACGAGCAGCGGTGTTTTGGCCACTTTGGCAACGCGCTGGACCGTGGTACCGCGGAACAACTCCATCATCCCTCTGGAACGATGAGACCCCAGTACAAGCAAGTCTGCTTCAAGCTCTTCGGCGGCTTCGACGATCCCTTTCCAGATTGTCTGGAACACCACATGAATAGTCAAATTGACCGACTTGCCGACTGGGGCTCGCGCGATTTGCTCGTTGAGGGTTTCTTTGGCACCCGACTTGATTTCTTTGGCAATGCGACCCGGGATCTCTTCGTCAACAACGTACAATACGTGCAGTGCCGCATCTTGGGCCGATGCAAGATGTATCGCTTGCTGCAGAGCCCGTTCCGAGCGTTCCGACAGATCAGTTGCTACGAGAATGGTTTTCATCGGTATTGGTCCTGCTGCTTTCGTCCAACCCGAAAGTTCTCAAGTTGGTGTGGCTGCCCACCGAACAAAGTCTCCACACGTAGTACCTTCGCTCATTCAATCGAATACAGGAGCGGACCAGCGTCGGCAATGGATGCAACGAATGGCGGGCGGGCTTGATCTTTGCGGAAAGTTGCTTCGGTCGTCACACTCCGGCAGGTCGAGAATTTCGTATGCGCTAGAAGTAAGATGCCAGTCCATCGAGCGTTTCTCCAAGCGGATCAGGTCTGGCACAACAAACCCTAGGCAGAGATGCGACGCTGCCGGCCTATTTTTGATCGCATCGTGAGGTGCTTAACGATGTCTGAGCGCGAACTGACAGCAGGACTCAAGCATGAACATCATGAAATCAATGGCTTGTGGTGAGAGAAATGACGCGCGCAGGCATGCTCCTTCCTCCACCTGCCGTTCCCAAAGCTCCCTGGTGACCTTGGAGGATTGGAAAGACAGTCTAGGTTGATCAAGGTCTTGGCCAAGTGGTGTATGCGATGTGTGTGCAATTCAGACTAAAGGTTCACGATGAGCGGTATTGCAGCCATAGTTGCAGTCGCAGCGAATTCACCCGTTGTCCCGCCCAGCTGACCCTCGATCAGATCGCAGCAAAAGGTGCGCTTCCCACCGTTCGTTGCGGATGCTGCTGTGCCATCAATGCCGAGAAGGGCTCAGGGCAGCCGTTCTACCGTTGCCGAAGCGTGAGCGTGGGGATCACTCGAAGCCGACGAAGCGGGCGGCGTTGTCGACCGGGCGGCGGCGGGATTTGACGGTGTTGGCGGCGAATTCCTCGTCGGGCCAGCCGAGCGCGACGCAGGTCAGGATCACCTGATCGTCGGGGATGGCGGCATGTTCGCGCACCACCGGCGATTGCATGATGCCCTGGCCGTTGATCACCGCGCCGAGGCCGCGGCTCCAGGCGGCCAGCACCAGGCCGTAGGTGACGGCGCCGAGATCGAAATGGGCGATGGTGCCCTTTTCCTCGAGCGCGCGGTCATAGCAGACCACCACCGAGACCGGGGCGTCGAACTGGCGAAAGCCGCGCATCACCCAGTCCTGGCGCTTTTCCTTGTCGTCGCGCTCGATTCCCATCGCCTCGAACAGCTGCACCGCGATTTCGACCTGGCGTTGGCGATGCACGCCTTCATAGGCGCCGTGATCCTTGATCTCGCGCTCGGGCGGGTAGCCGGAGAGCATGCGGGTGGAATTTCCTTCGCGGATCTTCTCGAGCGGTGCGCCGGTGACGACATGGAAATGCCACGGCTGGGTGTTCATCGACGACGGCGCGCGATTGGCCAGGGCGATGATCTCTTCGAGCAGGGCGCGCGGGACGGGATCGGATGTGAAGCCGCGAATGCTGCGCCGCTCTTGCATGGCCTGATCGAGTTCCATCGCTGCCTGTCTCCTGTTGTCGCGGGTGCGGAAGGGGCAGGGTTGGCCGCGACGGCGGGCCGCGTCAACCGGGAACGCGGCGTCAGACGGCGGGCGGGGCGCGCGATACACCGTGCGACAGGTGAGCGGTGCGCGGGTTTCGCCAATGCCTGCGTGTCAGGTTTTTGGCGAACCGCTTTGGATCTCCGCTTCCTTCTTCCAGTAGACCCCGGTCCAGTCGACCTCCTGCACCGGCTCGGAAATCGAATGCCGGGCGCGGAAATCCTCGATCGCCTGCTTGCAGGCGCCGATGGCGCCGTAATCATCGACGATCACGTAGCCGCCGACCGAGAGCTTGGGATAGAGGACCTCCATCGCCTGAATCGTCGATTCATACATATCGCCATCGAGGCGTATGATTGCGAATTTCTCTTTCTTTTCAAGCTTTGGCAACGTGTCCTTGAACCAGCCCTTGAGGAAGACGACATTGTCATCCAGCAGATCGTAGGCGCGGAAATTGTCCTGGACCTGTTCCAGCGAGATGCCGAAGTAGTCGCCCTGGGTGTAGCGTTTGTCGCGTTTGTCGGTGGGAAAGGCCTCGAGATCGGGCGGCGGCAGGCCCTCGAAGGAATCCGCCACGAATATCTTGCGCTCCGGCGCGCCGGCAGCCTTTGAAAGGCCGCGCATCAGAATGCAGGCGCCGCCGCGCCAGACGCCGGTTTCGATGAAATTGCCGGGAACGTCGTTGTCGATGACATCGAGCACGCAATGCGCGAGATTGCGCAGCCGCAGGTATCCGGCCATGCTGTGGGCGTCGGCGGGCCGGTCGCGGCCGATCCAGCGGGACTGTGCGCGCGCCGCGCGTTGTTCCGGGGTCTCGTCGGCGATGCGGCGGTAGAGCCGATGCCGCGGCTTTGCCGTCTTGTGGCTGACTTGCGAGGGATCGAGATAGATCGTGTTTGAAATCGCGCGCGCCAGAAGGTCGCTATAGGCTTCGAGCGCGACGTCATTGCCGCCGGGGGCTGCCTGTTTGCCTGCCATGGTCTTCACCTCTTGTCTTGCTGTTTTTCGCCTTGTCTAGCAGAGCTGGCCGGGCCGGTAAACGCTGTTCCGGTCGGCTGGTCTGACGTGTGCGGCAGCCAATCCCGGGGGCCTGGGCGTTGGTCGGGGCGGTGAAAGCGCGCAGCCCGGCCGCGCAGGATTGACCGGGCGCCGGGCTGTGCTAGCCTTCGTGAGCATTTGAGACATTGGTTTTGGGAGGGGACGCCATGCGGCTTGTTTCTTGGATTGGATTTCTATTCATGGCGGCGATGGCGCCGCTGGGCGCGCAGGAGCGGGCGATGATCGTGCTCGACGCGTCGGGCTCGATGTGGGGGCAGATCGACGGCAAGACCAAGATCGAGATCGCCCGCGACACCCTGGGCGAGGTGCTGGGCGCGGTGCCGGAGGGCAATGCGCTGGGCCTGATGGTCTATGGCCACCGGCGCAAGGGCGATTGCAGCGATATCGAGCTGGCGGTGCCGGCGGGCACGGGCACGGCGGGCGCGATCGCCGCCTTTGCCAACGGCATCAGCCCGAAAGGCAAGACGCCGCTGAGTGCGGCGGTGAAACAGGCGGCCGAGGCGCTGAAATACACCGAGGACAAGGCGACGGTGATCCTGGTCACCGACGGGCTGGAGACCTGCGAGATGGATCCCTGCGCGCTGGGTCGCGAACTGGAGGCGACGGGGGTGAACTTTACCGCGCATGTGGTCGGCTTCGGCCTGTCCAAGGAGGAGGGCGCGCAGGTGGCCTGCCTCGCCGAGGAGACCGGCGGGCAATACCTGGAAGCGTCGAGCGCGGATGCGCTGGGCGAGGCGTTGCAGCAAACCGTGGTGGTTGCGGCCGCGCCGGAACCCGAGCCGGAGCCGGAACCCGAGCCGGCCAAGCCGGAATTCAACATCAAGGCCACAGCTTCGCTGGCCGAGGGCGGGCCGATGCTGGAGGACAAGAGCTTGTGGTGGGCGCTGAACGCTGTCGATGCCAATGGCAAGGTCGAGCAGAAGAAGGCGGCCAGCGATTACGACCCGATCTTCCGCGCCTCGGTTCCGGCCGGGCAATACGAGCTGCGCACCAAGGTCGGGCGGATCGAGATCAGCCGGATCATCACGCTCAAGGACGATGAGGAAACGGTTCTGCATGTGGTGATGAATGCCGGGATCGTCAACGCCAAGGCGCGGCGCACACCGGGCGGCGAGATCGAGAAAGCCATTCGCATCAAGCTGTTGAACGGCAAGTTCGAGGATGGCGTCTATGGCGAGGGCAGCTTTTACATACCCGCAGGCGAAATCGAGGTGACCGGGCGGCTGGGCAAGGCGACCGCAAGCCAGATGATCACGTTGTTGCCGGGCGAGACGCTGGATGTCGATGTGATCGTCGGGGCCGGCGTGGTGGTGGCTTCGGCGCTCTATGCGAGTGGCGGTCCCGAAGTGGAGACCGGCGATATCCGCTATACGGTCTATGGCGCCAAGACCGACCTCAAGGGCAACCGCGAGCAGATCAATGGCGTCTATGGCAGCAAGCCGATGGAATTGCCGGTGGGCGAATACGTGGTCGGGGCGCGGCTCGACAAGGCCGAGGTGCTGAGCGAGCCGATCGAGGTGAAGGCGGGCGAGCGCACCGATGTGCAGCTGGTGCTGAATGCCGGGGTGGCCGCGATCACCGCGCCGGGCGGCTATCGCCTCCACCTGTTGGGCAAGAAGAACCTTCAGGGCGAGCGCAAGGAGATCACCGGCAAGTATGGCGAGGAGCTGAGCATAACCCTGCCGGCGGGAACATACCTTGCCCGGGTGACCTATGAGATCGACAAGGCGCCGGTGGAGGCCGAGATCGAGGTCAAGGGCGGTGAGCGCACCGAGGTGACGCTGCAATAGGCCGGCGCCGAGGGGCTTTTCCGGGCGCGCCCGCTTAGGCCGGTGCGCCCGCTGAGACGGTGGCGGCGGTGCTGAGTCGCGCCGGCTCTCTGGAAATTTCGACTTTAAACAGGCAAGCGCCGTGCATGTTTGGCGGCCGGCGCGCGCCAAAGGGCGCCGCGGGGTCGGGGATCGGGGCGCAAAGCCCTTGTTTTCATGGGAGTGCATGCCATTGCATACCGCGGAGCGCGTAACAGTTTCACTTTCCTGAATGTGTTGGCGCGTCGGTTGACCCTGCCGGGGGGCGCTAGTAAACCGGCAGGCAAGATTTCGCTGCCATTTGGCGCGCCGAAGCCGCGCAGGAAGGAGCCTCAATCGTGGACGAGATGCTCAGGGAATATCTTCCCATTCTCATCTTTCTGGTCATTGCCGTCGGTCTCGGCCTGGTTTTCCTTCTGGCCGCATGGATATTGGCGGTGCGCAACCCCGATCCGGAAAAGGTGAGCGCGTATGAATGCGGCTTCAACGCGTTTGACGACGCGAGGATGAAATTCGACGTGCGGTTCTACCTGGTGTCGATCCTGTTCATCATCTTCGACCTTGAAATCGCGATGCTTTTCCCTTGGGCGGTGGCATTCAAGGACATCAGCATGGTCGGCTTCTGGTCGATGATGGTGTTCCTGGCGGTGCTGACCATCGGCTTTGCCTATGAGTGGAAGAAAGGGGCGCTGGAATGGTCATGACCGGAGCCAATACCGCCGGGGTCGACCAGGAGGTCGCGACCCAAGCGCTGAACGCGGAATTGCAGGACAAGGGCTTCCTGCTGACCACCACGGAAGACATCATCAACTGGGGCCGCACAGGTTCGCTGCACTGGATGACCTTCGGGCTGGCCTGTTGCGCGGTGGAAATGATGCATGCCTCGATGCCGCGCTATGACCTGGAACGCTTTGGCGTCGCCCCGCGCGCCAGCCCGCGGCAATCGGATGTGATGATCGTGGCCGGGACGCTGACCAACAAGATGGCGCCGGCGCTCAGGAAGGTCTATGACCAGATGCCCGAGCCGCGCTATGTGATCTCGATGGGATCCTGCGCCAACGGTGGCGGCTATTATCATTACAGCTATTCGGTGGTGCGCGGCTGCGACCGCGTGGTGCCTGTGGATATCTATGTGCCGGGCTGCCCGCCGACCGCGGAGGCGCTGGTCTATGGCGTGATGCAGCTGGCGCGGAAGATCCGGCGGACCGGGACGATCGCGCGCTGAGGCGCGGGCAACAAGACTGCGCCAATCAAGCGCGGGAAGGGGCAAGACGATGAGTGAGGCACTTGACGGTGGTGTGGTGCGCAGGTGGGAGGCGACGGTGGCGCGTTCCGATCTGGGCGACTGGATCCAGACTTATCGTGACAAGGTGTTGACCCAGGTGCGCAATGTCGACGGCTTTCGCGGGGTGACATTCCTGGCTGAAAGAGAACGTGATCCGTGCCGCGTCTCGGTTCTGACGACGTGGGACGACATGGGGGCCGTGACCAGATTCGCAGGACAGGAGCCGGCGCGGGCCGTCGTGCCGGAATTCATGACCCGGTTTTTCATCGAGTCCGATCCCGAGGCAACCTTTCATGACGTGCTTCTCCAGGAGGCGAACTGATGTCTGATGCTCTGAACGAACTCGGCCAATATATCGAAGGCAAGCGCCCGGATTGCGTATTGAGCTGGGATGTGAGCCATGGCGAGCTGAACGTCGATGTCTCCTTGTCGAGCATTGTCGGGCTGGTCGAATTCCTGAAGACCGATGGCAATTGCCGGTTCTCGACGTTGGTGGATATCGCAGGGGTGGACTATCCGGAGCGGCCCAAGCGGTTTGATGTCGTCTATCACTTCCTCAGCATGTATCAGAACCACCGCATCCGCCTGCGCATGGCGGTGCGCGAGGACGAGATGGTGCCGTCGATCACCGATGTGCATCCCTCGGCCAACTGGTTCGAGCGCGAAGTCTTCGACATGTATGGCATCCTGTTTTCCGGCCATCCCGACCTGCGCCGCCTGCTGACGGATTATGGCTTTCAGGGCCATCCGCTGCGCAAGGATTTCCCGACCACCGGCTATGTCGAGGTGCGCTATGACGAGAGCCAGAAGCGCGTGGTCTATGAGCCGGTGAGCCTGGTGCAGGAATACCGGCAGTTCGATTTCATGTCTCCCTGGGAGGGCGCGCAATACATCCTGCCGGGCGATGAGAAGACGGAAGAGGCGAAGAAATGAGCGCGGCGCTTGCGATATTCGTGGCCAAGCTGACCGATCCGCTGGGCGTGCTGATCGCGCTGGCGTTCGGGGCTTTCGGCAAGTCGAAAAAGAGCATTGTGATCGGCGGGCTGGCGACGGCGGTGATCATCGAGGTGCTGCTTCTGGCGCTGTCGAAGATCGACGGATTTGCCACCGGGCCGTTCCTGCTTGGCGTGGTCGCCTATTCGATGTGGTGTGCCGCAGGCTACCTGCTGTTTCGTAGAATGATGGGAGTGAGCTCGAAATGATGGACGGCACCAAGACATTCGACGATGGCAGCGCGGACGGGATGACCGGCGAGCAGAAGATCCGCAATTTCAACATCAACTTCGGCCCGCAACACCCTGCGGCGCATGGTGTCTTGCGGCTGGTTCTGGAGCTGGACGGCGAGATCGTGGAACGCTGCGACCCGCATATCGGACTGCTGCATCGCGGCACCGAGAAGCTGATGGAGAGCCGCACCTATCTGCAATGCCTGCCCTATTTCGACCGGCTCGATTATGTCGGTACGATGAACCAGGAACATGCCTGGTGCCTGGTGATCGAGAAGCTCACGGGCGTGGTCGTGCCGCGCCGGGGCTCGCTGATCCGGGTGCTTTATTCCGAGATCGGGCGGATCCTCAACCACCTGCTGAACGTGACCACGCAGGCGCTCGATGTGGGCGCGCTGACGCCGCCGGTCTGGGGCTTCGAGGAACGCGAGAAGCTGATGATCTTCTACGAGCGGGCCTGTGGCGCGCGGCTGCACGCGGCCTATTTCCGCCCCGGTGGGGTGCATCAGGATCTGCCGCCCGAGCTGATCGACGATATCGAGACCTGGGCCAAGGAGTTTCCCAAGTTCCTCGACGATCTCGACATCCTGCTGACCGAGAACCGCATCTTCAAGATGCGCAACGTCGATATCGGCGTGGTCGATGAACAGACGGTGCTGGACTATGGTTTCTCCGGCGTGATGGCGCGTTCGGTGGGCATGGCCTGGGATCTGCGCCGCTCGCAACCTTATGAATGCTATGACGAATTCGATTTCCAGATTCCCGTCGGCAAGAACGGCGATTGCTATGACCGCTATCTGATGCGGATGGCGGAGATGCGCGAATCGATCAAGATCATGCTTCAGGCGATCGACAAGCTGCGCGCGCCCGAGGGCCAGGGCGATGTGATCGCGCGCGGTAAGGTCACACCGCCGAAACGCGGCGAGATGAAGACCTCGATGGAAGCGCTGATCCACCATTTCAAGCTCTATACCGAGGGCTTTCATGTGCCCGAGGGCGAGGTCTATTGCGCGGTCGAGGCGCCGAAGGGCGAATTCGGGGTCTATCTGGTTTCGGACGGGTCGAACCGGCCGTATCGCGCCAAGATCCGGGCGCCGGGTTTTCCGCATTTGCAGGCGATGGATCATATCGCTCTGGGCCACCAGCTGGCCGATGTGGCGGCCATTATCGGCTCGCTCGATGTTGTGTTTGGGGAGATTGACCGGTGAAAAAGTTCGTATTTGCAATCGTCTGCTCGTCGGCCCTGTCGGGCTGCCTTGCGCTTCCGCCCAAGGGGATCACCCCTGAGATGCGCGCTGATTACGTCACCGCTGTGACCTCGATCGGCTGCGTGATGCGCGATGAGAGCGACTATCAGCCGGTGGAGCTGCAAGCCGGGCTGACCCGCGAGCAGGCCATCCAGATGACCGAATATCACCTTGCCAATGGCACCGCCGTGAAGCTGCCGGGCAAGGAGGGTGTCAAACTCATGATCGGAGCCTGTGCCTGATGCTGCGCCGCCTGCATAGCGAACAACCCGCAAGTTTTGCCTTCACGCCCGCCAACCAGGCCTGGGCCGAAGCGCAGATCACCAAATATCCCGAGGGCCGCCAGGCCAGCGCGATCATTCCGCTGCTGTGGCGGGCGCAGGAGCAGGAGGGCTGGCTCACCAAGCCGGCCATCGAACATATCGCCGACCGGCTGGGCATGGCCCATATCCGGGCGCTGGACGTGGCCAGTTTCTACTTCATGTTCCAGCTGCAACCGGTCGGGTCTGTTGCCCATATCCAGATCTGCGGCACCACGTCGTGCATGATCTGTGGCGCCGAGGATCTGATCGGGGTATGCCGCGAAAAGATCGCCGCCAAGCCGCATGAGCTGTCCGCCGATGGCAAGTTCTCGTGGGAAGAGGTGGAATGTCTCGGCGCCTGCGCCAATGCGCCGATGGCGCAGATCGGCAAGGATTACTACGAGAACCTGACCGCCGCGCGGCTGGGCGAGATTCTGGACGAGCTGGCCGCCGGCAAGGTGCCGGTGCCGGGGCCGCAGAACGGGCGCTATGCCAGCGAGCCGCTGGCCGGGCTGACCACGCTGACCGAATATGACAGCGGCAAGACGCAATACAATGCCAGCGTGCAATTGGCGGTCGATCTGGGCGAAACGGTGAAGCGGATCGACGGCACCGAGGTGCCGCTGCTGACGCCGTGGCTGGATGCGCGGGCGCGCAAGGGCGGCGCGGCCAAACCGGGCGGCGACAAGGCATCAAAGGGCAAGGCGGCTTCGGCCAAGGCGGCCAAGGACAATGCGGCGAAACCGGGCGCGACCGCCCCGGCGGATGCAACCGGCGTGACCAAGCAAGAGGCGCAGGCGAAATCCAAGGCCAAGCCGAAGCCTGTGGCGGAGAAGGCCAAAGCGGCGAAGCCCGCGGCGGCGGCCAGTACGGCGGCTGAGAAACAGCCCGAAACCCTGAGCGCGGCGCGCGCCGGGGGGGCCGACGATCTCAAGCTGATCAGCGGCGTCGGGCCGAAGCTGGAACAGACGCTCAACGAGCTCGGCTTCTGGCATTTCGACCAGATCGCGAAATGGACGCCCGCCGAGATTGCCTGGGTCGATGCGCGGCTGCGCTTCAAGGGCCGGATCGAGCGCGACAACTGGATGGCGCAGGCCGAGATCCTGGCCAAGGGCGGTGAGACCGAATTCTCGGCCAAGGCCAGGAAGGGCAAGCGATAACACCGATGCGCATGAAGCCACATAAGATCGACGCCGGGCCGGGGAGGGCGCTATGACACAGCGATCCGCCATCGGCGTTTGCGCCTTGGTCTGCTGGGCGGTCGGGCTTGGGGCGGGCCTGTTGGCCTTCTGGGCCTCGCTCGATGCGGTGACATGGCTGCCGGCGGTTCTGATCGGGCTGGCGCTGGGGGCGTTCGTGGCGCTGGTGCTGGGCGATCTGATCTGCGGCAATGCGGCGGACGGCGCCGAGGCGGTGGCGGCGACCGGTGCCGAGGTCGAGGCCGAGGCGGTCGACAAGGCGGCGGCGCGCAAGCTCGAGACCGATGCGGCGGTGGCTGAGGCCGGATCGGCCTTGGCGGATCAGGGCGCGGCGAGCGAGGGCACGAAACCCGCGCTGCTTGACGCCCCGAAGGGCGGCAGGGCCGACGATCTCAAGCAGATCAAGGGCGTCGGGCCGAAGCTCGAGGCGCTGCTCAACCGTCTCGGTGTCTATCACTTCGAACAGATTGCCGGATGGGGCGCCGAAGAGGTGGCCTGGGTCGATGCCAATCTGGAGGGTTTCAAGGGCCGGGTGAGCCGCGACGACTGGGTGTCGCAGGCCAGGCGTCTGGCCAAGGGCGAGGTTTATTGAGGGCTGATGAATGGGCGGGGATCCAAAAATGACCCAATTGGCACGCAAGCAGCGCATGGCGGCGCTGTTGATCGCGGGTGCGGGGGTGTTTTGGGTGCTGGCCGAACTCATCGGATCAAAAATGGGGTGGAGCACGCGGTTGCGCGCTTTGCCGACGATGATTGCAGGCGCGGGGTTTATCTGGGCTCTGGCGATCGTTTGGCAAATCTGGCGCGCGCGCCGGGACAACGAGGGATGACGGGATGCTGAAAGATCAGGACCGTATTTTCACCAACCTTTATGGCATGCACGAGCGCACGCTGGCCGGTGCGAAGGCGCGCGGCCATTGGGACGGCACCGCCGGGATCATCCAGAAGGGGCGCGACTGGATCATCAACGAGATGAAGGCCAGCGGATTGCGCGGACGCGGCGGGGCGGGCTTTCCCACCGGGCTGAAATGGTCGTTCATGCCCAAGGAAAGCGACGGGCGGCCGGCTTACCTGGTGGTCAACGCCGATGAATCCGAACCCGGCACCTGCAAGGACCGCGAGATCATGCGCCACGATCCGCACACCCTGATCGAGGGCTGTCTGATCGCCAGTTTCGCGATGCAGGCCAAGGCCTGTTACATCTATATCCGCGGCGAATATATCCGCGAGCGCGAGGCGCTGCAGAACGCCATCGACGAGGCCTATGACGCCGGGCTGCTGGGTCCGAACGCGGCCGGGTCGGGCTGGGATTTCGATCTCTACCTGCATCACGGCGCCGGGGCCTATATCTGCGGCGAGGAAACCGCGCTGCTGGAGAGCCTCGAAGGCAAGAAGGGGATGCCGCGGATGAAGCCGCCATTCCCGGCCGGGGCGGGGCTTTATGGCTGTCCGACCACGGTGAACAATGTCGAGAGCATCGCGGTGGTGCCGACGATCCTGCGCCGCGGCGCGGAATGGTTTGCCGGATTTGGACGACCCAACAATGCGGGCACCAAGATCTATGCGATCTCGGGCCATGTGAACAATCCCTGCGTGGTGGAAGATGCGATGTCGATCGGCTTCGAGGAGCTGATCGAGAAACATTGCGGCGGCATTCGCGGCGGCTGGGACAACCTCAAGGCGGTGATTCCGGGGGGGAGCTCGGTGCCGTGTGTGCGCGGCGAGAAGATGCGCGGCGCGGTGATGGATTTCGATGCGCTGCGCGAGGTCGGCTCGTCGCTTGGCACCGCGGCGGTGATCGTGATGGACAACGATACCGACATCATCAAGGCGATCTGGCGGCTCTCCAAGTTCTACAAGCATGAGAGCTGCGGCCAGTGCACGCCCTGCCGCGAGGGTACCGGCTGGATGTGGCGCGTGATGGAGCGGCTGGTGCGCGGCGAGGCCGAGATCGAGGAGATCGACATGCTGTTTGACGTCACCAAGCAGGTCGAGGGTCATACGATCTGTGCGCTGGGCGACGCCGCCGCATGGCCGATCCAGGGGCTGATCAGGAATTTCCGCGACGAGATCGAGGACCGGATCAAGGCGCAGAAAACGGGCCGTATGGGCGCGATGGCGGCGGAGTGAGAACGGTGAAGGTCAAACAGATCATCCTCCTTGGCCTGGTGGCCACGATGCTGGCCTCCTGCGGGGCGGTGGGCAAGCTGCGCTCGAAGAAGGGGCTGCTGTTCGACGGCAAGCAGTTCCGGGCGCAGTCTGACAAGGTCGGCGAGGAGCGCGAGGAATTCATCGTGACGGTGTCGCGCGCCAGCCAGAGCGCGGAGGGCGCGCGCGAGGCCGGGCGGCACGAGGCCAATTCCTATTGCATCAAGAATTACGGCCGCTCCGACATGGAGTGGGCGCCCGGTCAGGGGCCGGACGACGCGAATATCGCGGCCCGGATCGTCGATGACAAGCTGGTGCTTAGGGGGCGCTGCGACGGGTGGTGAGGCTTCGCGCATATCCCGGCCCGTTTGGGCAAAAACCCGCCGGATCAGCGGGTTATGCGGCGTGTTATTGCATATCACGTGCCCGCGACTCCATCTCCCAGGCATGGGGGGCGTTTGAGCGCCCTCTGCCATGCTGCATGAGAGGAGAAAACCCATGCGAATGATCAAAGCCCTGACCCTCGGCCTGACACTGGGACTGGCGCTGAGCGCCGCCACCGCCACCATGGCGAGCGCCAAGGCGCCGCTGCGCGATGTGAAGGCGATCGACGGCCAGATGCTCTATGTCGCGCTGGCGCTGGAAATCAGCGAGAAATGCGGCGAGATCGACGCTCGACAGCTCAAGGGGCTGAATTTCCTGTGGTCGCTGAAGAAGAAGGCCAACGCGCTGGGATACAGCGACGACGAGATCAATGCCTATCGCAAGAGCACGGCCGAAAAGGCGCGGATCCGGGCGCTGGGCGAAAACTATGTGAAATCCAAGGGGCTCAACCCGAAAGATCCCGCTGATCTGTGCAAGCTCGGCCATGCCGAAATCGCACAGGGCAGCCAGATCGGGGCCCTGTTGAAAGCAAAGTGAGATGAGATGAGCGACGCACGCAAGATCATCATTGATGACCGGGAGATCGAGGTCGATGGTGCCATGACACTGATCCAGGCCTGTGAAGAGGCCGGGATCGAGGTGCCGCGGTTCTGCTATCACGAGCGCCTGTCGATCGCGGGCAATTGCCGGATGTGTCTTGTCGAAGTCGTTGGCGGGCCGCCCAAGCCTGCCGCCTCCTGCGCGATGCAGGTGCGCGATCTGCGCCCCGGACCGGAGGGGCAGCCGCCGGTGGTGAAAACCAACTCGCCGATGGTGAAGAAGGCGCGCGAAGGGGTGATGGAATTCCTGCTGATCAACCATCCGCTGGATTGCCCGATCTGCGATCAGGGCGGCGAATGCGATCTGCAGGATCAGGCGATGGCTTATGGCGTCGATTTCAGCCGCTTCCGCGAGCCCAAGCGCGCCACCGAGGATCTCGATCTCGGGCCGCTGGTCGAGACCCACATGACGCGCTGCATCTCCTGCACCCGCTGTGTGCGCTTCACCACCGAAGTGGCCGGGATCACCCAGATGGGCCAGACCGGGCGCGGCGAGGATGCCGAGATCACATCGTATCTGGGCGAGACGCTGGATTCGAACCTTCAGGGCAACATCATCGATCTCTGCCCGGTGGGGGCGCTGGTGTCCAAGCCGTATTCGTTTACCGCGCGGCCCTGGGAGCTGAGCAAGACCGAGAGCATCGACGTGATGGATGCGCTGGGCTCGTCGATCCGGGTGGATACCAAGGGGCGCGAAGTGATGCGGATCCTGCCGCGCAACCATGACGGCGTGAACGAGGAATGGATTTCCGACAAGACGCGCTTTGTCTGGGACGGGCTGCGGCGTCAGCGACTCGACGTGCCTTATATCCGCGACGGCGGCAAGCTGCGCCGGGCGACCTGGGGCGAGGCGCTGGCCAAGGCGGCCGAAGCGCTGAAAGGGGCCGGGAAAGTGGCCGGGCTGGTCGGCGATCTGGTGCCGGTGGAAGCCGCGTTTGGCTTGAAGACCCTCGTTGAAGGGCTGGGCGGGACGGTGGAATGCCGGGTCGATGGCGCGCGGCTGCCGGCGGGCAACCGCTCGGGCTATGTCGGCACGGCGACGATTGAAGACATTGAAAACGCCAAGATGATCCAGCTGATCGGGACCAATCCGCGCGACGAGGCGCCGGTTCTGAATGCGCGGATCCGCAAGGCCTGGACCCGGGGCGCTAAGGTCGGGCTGATCGGCGAAGCTGTTGATCTGACGTATGAATATGCGCATATGGGCAATGACCGCGCGGCGCTGGCCGAGCTTGGCGGGCGCACCTTCAAGGAGGTTCTGGAGGTTCCCAGCATCGTGATCGTCGGCCAAGGCGCGATCCGCGAAGCCGATGGCGAGGCGGTTCTGGGCGCGGCGATGAAGCTGGCCGAGTATACCAAATCGAAGCTGTTGATTCTGCATACCGCCGCGGGCCGTGTTGGCGCGATGGATGTGGGCGCAGTGACGACAGGCGGCCTGGCTGCGGCAACCGAGGGCGCCGATGTGATCTATAACCTTGGCGCCGACGAGATCGACATCGAGGCCGGGGCGTTTGTGATCTATCAGGGCTCGCATGGCGACCGGGGGGCGCATCGCGCCGATGTGATCCTGCCGGGCGCGGCCTATACCGAGGAAAACGGGCTGTTCGTCAATACCGAAGGGCGCCCGCAACTGGCATTGCGTGCCGGGTTTGCGCCGGGCGAGGCCAAGGAAAACTGGGCCATCCTGCGCGCCTTGAGCGGTGAGCTGGGAACGGCACAGCCCTGGGACAGCCTGGCGCAGCTGCGCACGAAGCTGGTCGAGGCGGTGCCGCATCTGGCCGGGGTCGATCAGGTTCCCGAGAATGACTGGCAGGCGCTGCCCGCGGGCAAGCTGGGCAAGGGC
>CBDUGF010000013.1:0-48312 GCA_965366835.1 uncultured Rhodobacterales bacterium | reverse complement strand
CGTCAGCGATCACACGATCTACCCCAATGGCATCTCCACCTCGCTACCGGAAGAGGTGCAGGAGGCCTATGTGCATTCGATCCGCGGCCTTGAGAGTGCGGTGATCCTGCAACCGGGCTATGCCATCGAATACGATTATGTCGATCCCCGCGCGCTCACCGCGACGCTGGCTATGAAAGAGGTGCCGGGGCTGTATCTCGCCGGGCAGATCAACGGCACCACCGGGTATGAAGAGGCCGCCGCGCAAGGGCTTGTCGCTGGGCTCAATGCCGCGCTTGCCGCGCTGGGGCGTGATCCTTTGTATTTCAGCCGCGCCGAGAGCTATGTCGGCGTGATGATCGATGATCTGGTTACGCGTGGCGTTTCCGAGCCCTACCGCATGTTCACCTCGCGCGCCGAATTCCGCCTGGCCCTGCGCGCCGACAACGCCGATCAACGGCTGACCCCGTTGGCGATTTCGCTGGGCTGTGTCGGCGAGATGCGCAGAAAATCCTTTGACTCCAAGGCAGAAGCGCTCGCCCAGGGCCGGGCGCTGTTGCAGCGGCAGACCTGGACTCCGACGGCATTGAACGCCAGGGGATTCACCATGAGCCAGGATGGCGCGCGCCGCAACGGCATGCAGTTGCTGGCGTTTCCGGACGTCGATTTCGATCGGCTGATCGCGCTCGATCCCGCCTTGTCTGATCTCGACGCGGAGACGCGCAGCCAGCTGGAAAAAGATGCGCTCTATGCCAACTATATCGAGCGTCAGAAGCGCGATGTCGAAGCGCTCAAGCGCGATGAGGGGCAGGTTATCCCGGTGGACTTCCGCTACGAGGCTATCGACGGGCTGTCAAATGAGCTCAAATCCAAGCTGTCACAGGCGCGCCCCGGCAATCTGGCCCAGGCCGGACGGCTGGACGGGATGACTCCGGCAGCTCTCGCGTTGTTGCTGGCCAGGCTGCGGCAGACGAAAAAGGGCAAATCAGCATGACGCCGGACGCTGCCAGCCTGAATGTTTCACGTGAAACATTTCAACGGCTGGAGATATTCGCGAAGCTGCTGATCAAGTGGAATCCGCGCATCAATCTCGTGGCGAAATCCACGATCAACACACTGTGGGAGCGCCATATCCGAGATTCGCTTCAGCTTTTGCAAGCAATCGACGGCCCCGTGCCGCTCTGGGCCGATCTTGGCAGCGGTGGCGGCTTTCCGGGGCTGGTCATCGCCATCGTTGCCGCCGAAACCGGTAATCCCACGGCCGTCACCCTGGTGGAAAGCGATCAGCGCAAGGTGACCTTCCTGCGCACGGTGCTGCGCGAAACCGGGGTCAGCGCCAATGTGATTGCCGAACGAATCGAAGCAGTTGCGCCCCTGCGGGCAAATATCCTCTCGGCCCGTGCCGTGGCCGATCTGAGCACGCTGCTGGGCTTTGCCGAGCGACATCTCGCTCCCGGTGGGACCTGTCTTTTCCAGAAGGGAAAAAACTGGAAGTCCGAGGTTCAATCCGCTCGCGCATCGTGGCAATTCTCGTATGATGCGATCCAAAGCAAAACCGAATCCGAGGCCGTCGTGCTGAAAATCAAAGAGCTTTCCCGTGTCTGATCCCACGCGCCCCCCGGGCCCGCGGATCATTGCCGTGGCCAACCAGAAAGGCGGCGTCGGCAAGACCACGACCACGATCAATCTCGGCGCCGCGCTGGCCGAACAGGGCTGCCGCGTGCTGGTGGTCGATCTCGATCCGCAGGGCAACGCTTCGACCGGCCTCGGCATCGAAACCGGCAATCGCGAGTTCACCACCTATGATCTGATCCTGGGCGATGCCGAGCTTTCGGAGGTCGTTCAGCAAACTGAAACCGGAAACGTGATGATCGTGCCGGCCAATGTCGATCTGAGCTCGGCCGACATGGAATTGATTTCCAACGAGAAACGCAGCTTTCTTCTGCATGACGCCCTACGCCAGCGGGCGATCGACGACTACCATTTCGATTTCGTGCTGATCGATTGCCCGCCCTCGCTCAACCTCCTGACGGTCAACGCCATGGTGGCGGCGCATTCCGTGCTGGTGCCGCTGCAAAGCGAATTTTTCGCCCTCGAAGGCTTGTCGCAACTGATGCTCACCATCCGCGAAGTGCGCCAGAGCGCCAACCCCAACCTCAGGATCGAGGGCGTGGTGCTGACCATGTATGACGGTCGCAACCGCCTGTCGCAGCAGGTCGAAGCGGATGCGCGCGACAATCTGGGCGAACTGGTGTTCCAGACGATCATCCCGCGCAACGTGCGGGTCAGCGAAGCGCCGTCGTTTGCGATGCCGGTGTTGAGCTATGAATCGGAATCCAAAGGCGCCCAGGCCTATCGCCAATTGGCGCGCGAATTGCTGGGAAAACAGACGCGCGCGGTGGCGTAGCGTCAGGGAGGAAGCGGCATGGCCGAGAAAAAACGGGGGCTGGGGCGCGGATTGTCGGCCTTGATGGCGGACGTCAATCGCGAGGAGCCAGACCGACCCGAGAGCACCGCGCCGCGCCGCGCCGAGCAGACCCTGCCGATCGAACGGGTGGCGCCCAACCCGAATCAGCCACGGCGCAGCTTTGATCCCGACAAGCTTGAAGACCTGGCCAATTCGATCCGCGAAAAGGGCATCATCCAGCCGTTGATCGTGCGGCCGGATCCGAACAAAAGCGGGCAATATCAGATCGTTGCCGGTGAACGCCGCTGGCGCGCCGCGCAAGCCGCGCAGCTGCACGAGGTGCCGGTGCTGGTGCGCGATTTCGATGATACCGAGGTGCTCGAAGTCGCCATCATCGAGAATATCCAGCGCGCCGATCTCAACCCGGTGGAAGAGGCGGCGGGCTATCGCCAGCTGATCGACAGGTTCGGCCACACCCAGGAGCAGCTGGCCCGCGCGCTGGGCAAGAGCCGCTCGCATATCGCCAACCAGATGCGGCTGCTCGGGCTGCCACGCGACGTGCTGGACCTGCTCGAATCCGAGGCGCTCTCGGCCGGGCATGCCCGCGCATTGATCACCGCCGAAGATCCGGTGGCGCTGGCGCGGATCGTAGTGAAAAAGGGCCTTTCGGTGCGCGAGACCGAGGCGCTGGCGAAAAAGGGGCTTGGCGCAAAGCCGGCCAAATCCGTCGCCCGGCCCAAGCCGGAGAAGGATGCCGACACAGCCGCACTCGAAGGCGATCTTTCCGCCAATCTAGGGCTCAAGGTCGAGGTCAGCCACGATTCCGGCAAGGAATCCGGCCGCCTGGTGATCAGCTACAAGACGCTGGATGAGCTCGACGAGTTGTGCCGGGTGCTGACTAGAAGTTAGGCCGTGACCAGATGAAGATCAGCACCAGAATCAGAACCCCGGCCTGAATCCCCAGGATCAGCGGCCGCAGGCCCAGCACCACGGAAAGCAGGAAAACCGCCGCGATAGAGACCGTGGCGATGCGTTTGACCCGCGGATTTATCGCGCCGCTGGTCTGCCATTCGATGATCGGCGGGCCGAGCGTCGGGTGGCTGATCAGCCAGTGATGCAGCCGCTCCGACGACTTGCTGAAAAAGAACGCAGCCAGCAACATGAATGGCACGGTTGGCAGAAGCGGCAGCAAAATGCCGATCAGGCCCAGCCCGACACAGATCAATCCCAATGTTGCCCAGAGATACCGCATCGTTAGCCTGCAAACAGCTCCTTGATGACGGCATTCAATACCATCCGGCCTTGCGGCGTCACCCTGAGATGGCTGCCGGGGCGCTCGATCATGCCAAGCTCCGTCAGGTTGCCGAGAGCCTCGGTGCTGAGCGGCTGACCAGAAAGAGAGTTATATCGTTTTATATCAATGCCTTGGCTCATTCTAAGCCCCATCATCAGATATTCCTCCGCCTGTTCCCGGCCCGACAACGCCCGCCTCAGGCTTTCGCCGTTGCCCCTCTCGGCGGCCTCTAGCCAGGCATCGGGCAAAAGCGGAGTTTCAATCGCATGTTTCTGCCCGACGATGGTCAGGCGCGAATGCGCGCCCGGGCCGATCCCGGCGTAATCGCCATAGCGCCAGTAGATCTGATTGTGTCGCGATTCCGCGCCCGGCCTGGCATGGTTCGAGACTTCATAGGCGGCAAATCCGGCCGCTTCGCAGAGTTCCTGCGTCGCCAGATACATCTCGGCGCCGAGATCCTCATCCGGCAGGCCGCGCAGTTTGCCAGCGGCATGGCGGTCGCCAAAGGCGGTGCCCGGCTCGATTGTCAGTTGATAGAGCGACAGATGATCGGCGGCAAAGCCCAGCGCGCGGTGCAGTTCAGCGCGCCAGCCGTCCAGCGTCTGGTCCTGGCGCGCATAGATCAGATCAAAACTCACCCGCTCGAACGTGTTGCGCGCGATCTCCAGCGCTGCCAGCGCCTCGGACACGGAATGCAGCCGCCCCAGCCGTTTCAGGTCGGCATCGTTCAGCGCCTGCACCCCGACCGAAACGCGGTTGACCCCGGCTTCGGCAAATCCGCGAAACCGCCCGGCCTCGACAGAGCCGGGATTGGCCTCGAGCGTCACTTCCAGATCGTTGGCCACGGGCCAGTGCTGGCGGATACGCTCGAGGATCGCGGCGACCGTTTCGGGCGCCATCAAGCTCGGTGTGCCACCGCCGAAGAACACCGAAGTCAGAACCCGCCCGGGGAGCGCTTCCGCATAGCGGTCGATTTCGCGCAAATAGGCTCTAAGCCAGCGGGACTCGTCGATTTCAGCCGCAACATGGCTGTTGAAATCGCAATAGGGGCATTTCGAGGCGCAAAACGGCCAATGGACGTAGAAGCCGAAGCCGCCCTGTTGCCAATCCTCAGCCAAAACAGCCCTGCACGAACTTGGCAAACGCCTCGGCGCGATGGCTCATCGCATCCTTGCGTTCCGGCGCCATCTCGCCAAAGGTCTCGCTCTCGCCATCGGGCAGGAACACCGGATCGAAGCCAAACCCGTTGGTCCCGCGCATCGGCCAAACCACTTGGCCATCGACCCGGCCTTCGAAAATCTCGTCATGCCCATCGGGCCAGGCCAGGCAGAGCGTGCAGTTGAACGCCGCCTTGCGCGGAAGGGGCGCGTTTTTCTCTTCCAAGAGGCGCCAGACCTTTTCCATCGCCATCGGAAAATCGCGCCCCTGCGGTGTTTCGGCCCAATCTGCGGTGTAGACGCCGGGCGCGCCATCCAGAGCCTCGACGGTGATGCCGCTGTCATCCGACAGCGCGGGTAGCCCGGTGGCCTTCGCCGCGAAATGCGCCTTGATCCGGGCGTTGCCGACGAAACTGTCTTCTGTCTCTTCCGGCTCGACCAGCCCGTGATCGGCAGCCGAGCTGACGCTGACCCCGAACGGCGCCAGAAGCGTCGCGATCTCGCGCAGCTTGCCCTTGTTGTGGCTGCCGATCACCAGCGCATCGCCGTCGAACTTACGCAACGCTCGCCGCCTTTTGCATCTCGGCCAACTCGCCCACACCCTTGGCGGCCAGCTCCATCAGCGCATCCATCTGGGCGCGCGAAAAGGTCGAGCCTTCGGCGCTCATCTGCACTTCGATCAGCCGGCCATTGCCGAGCATGACGAAATTGCCATCGACCCCGGCCTCGCTATCCTCGGGATAATCGAGATCGAGCACCGGCTGCCCGGCATAGATGCCACAGCTGATCGCGGCCACCGGTTCGACCAGCGGGTCGGACACCACCTCGCCGGTTTTCAACAGCTTGTTCACGGCAAGCCGCAGCGCCACCCAACCGCCGGTAATCGCGGCGCAACGGGTGCCGCCATCGGCCTGGATCACATCGCAATCAATGGTGATCTGGCGCTCGCCCAGCGCCACGCGATCGACGCCGGCGCGCAAGGAGCGCCCAATCAGCCGCTGGATTTCCACGGTGCGCCCGCCCTGTTTGCCCGCCGAAGCCTCGCGCCGCATCCGGCTGGTGGTCGAGCGCGGCAGCATGCCATATTCGGCCGTCACCCAGCCCAGCCCCGAGCCCTTGATGAACGGCGGCACCCGGTCTTCCAGCGTCGCCGTGCACAGCACATGGGTATCGCCCATCCTGATCATGCACGAACCCTCGGCATGTTTCGTCACCCCGGTTTCGATTGAAACGGGCCGCATTTCGCTTAGATCTCTGCCAGAGGGTCGCATCCATAGTCCTTTCATCGCTTTGGCACGGAGATACAGGGGCGCCGATGCGATGCGCAACCCCGATTGACGTTTGCCAGCCGCACACCTTTAATGCCCGCTGGTTCCGGAAGTGGAGACCATGACCAACACAGGACAGATCCTGGCCGAGATGAACGACCGCTCGCGCGAAGTGTTTCGCCGCGTGGTCGAGTCTTATCTGGAAACCGGCGATCCCGTCGGTTCGCGCACGCTCAGCCGCGCGCTGAACGAAAAGATCTCGGCCGCGACGGTCCGCAACGTGATGCAGGATCTCGAATTCCTCGGGCTGCTCGATTCGCCGCATGTCTCCGCCGGCCGGGTGCCGACTCAGACCGGATTGCGCATGTTTGTCGACGGCCTCCTGGAGGTCGGCAGCCTGACCAGCGATGACCGGCGCAAGATCGACGAGACCCTCGGCAGCAACACCGGCGATGTCGGCGCCATGCTCGATCGCATCGGCTCGGCCCTCTCCGGGGTGACCCACGGCGCCTCCCTGGTTCTGGCGCCCAAGCAGGAAGCCCCGATCAAGCATATCGAATTCGTCCACCTGGCGCATGACCGCGCGCTCGTTGTCCTCGTCTTCGCCGACGGCCAGGTCGAAAACCGGATCTTCAATCCCCCGCCCGGCCAGACCCCGAGCTCGATGCGCGAAGCCGCCAATTTCCTCAATGCCCTGATCGAAGGCCGCACCCTGTCGGAATTCACCACCGTGATGCGCGACCAGATCAGGGCGCGGCGTCAGGAGATCGATTCGCTCGCCGCCGAGCTGGTCGAAAGCGGCCTTGCGGTGTGGGAAGGCCAGGGCGAAGGCCATGAACGCCTGATCGTGCGCGGCCGCTCGAATCTGCTCTCGGGCGGCGAAGAAGCCGAGGGGCTCGAACGCATCCGCACCCTGTTTGACGATCTCGAACGCAAGCGCGACATCGCCGAATTCCTCGAACTCGCCGATCAGGGCGAAGGCGTGCGCATTTTTATCGGCTCGGAGAACAAACTTTTCTCACTTTCGGGTAGCTCTTTGGTGGTGTCTCCCTATATGAACGCTGATCGTAAGATAGTGGGTGCTGTTGGCGTCATCGGGCCAACCAGGCTGAACTATGGAAGGATTGTGCCGATTGTGGATTACACGGCGCAGCTGGTCGGCCGGATGATTTCCGACCGCAGTTAGAGGTAAGAGAATGGCAGAGCGCAAAGAAGAAGACTTTCTGGACGATATCGACACCGCCGAGGCGGAAGAGCTGGCCGAAGAGCTGGCCGAAATCGGCGATGCAGAGGCCGAGATCGACGCCCTGCGCGCCGAGCGTGACGCGTTAAAGGACAAATTCATGCGCGCGCTGGCCGATGCCGAAAACAGCCGCAAGCGCGGCGACAAGATGCGCCGCGAGGCCGAGCAATATGGCGGCTCCAAGCTGGCCCGCGACATGCTGCCGGTCTATGACAACATGAAGCGTGCGCTCGAAGCTGCCACACCGGAACAGCGCGAGGTGTCCGCCGCGCTGATCGAGGGCATCGAGCTGACCATGCGTGAATTGCTCAACGTGTTCGGCAAACACGGGATTCAGGTCGTCTCGCCCCAGGTTGGCGATCGCTTTGATCCGCAGGTGCACGAGGCGATGTTCGAAGCGCCGCTGCCCGGCACCAGGGCCGGCGATATCATCCAGATCTCCACCGAAGGCTTCATGCTGCACGATCGCCTGCTGCGCCCGGCGCAGGTCGGCGTGTCCTCGACCCCGAAATCCTGAACCGCCTCAGCCGCCATGCGCGATTCGCGGGCGGCCTGACGCTTCCACCGTCAGGCTCGCTTCGATGAAAACGTCGCGGCCCTCGACGGCGGAATGTTTGAGATCGCGCGTCACCGTGATCTGAAGCGCGCCCGCTCCCGAGGCGCGCGCTTCGGTCTCGGCGGCCACACGCAGGTCGCCTTCCAGCTTTTGCAGCGCCGCTTCCGAGGTGCTGAAATCCTCCGGCCCGGCCTCGCCATGCACGCGAAATCGGCCTTCTGCCGGGCTTGTCACGGTGCCGGTCTTTCGCATGGTAATACGCCCGACAACAGCGCCGACGGCATTGGCCACCCCGGCATGTTCGGGCAGGATCATCTCACAGCCCAGCGCCTTGCCCACCGCCGGATAATAGGTTGCCGCCGATGCCCCGAGCCCGACAACCGGAATGTTGAGCCCGGTTTCGATCCGCAGCAGGCCGGCATGGTGCGACAGGCCCTTCTGCATCAGTTCATGGCGCGCCAGAAGCTCGGGCGCACCGAGAAAGCCGTCGCCCTCCTCGGCAAAAGCGGTCTCTAACAAGGCCAGATTGGTTTGATGCGTCAACCGGGCAATGATCATGTCTGCCATGGTCCGGGCATCCGGGGCCAGCCGGTCGCCGCTGCCGCCGCGCCGCCGGGCGAACAGTTGCAGCGCCAATTCGGCAGCCGCACCGTTCCAGGCGTCAAGCAGCCCCAGAACATGCGCCGCGTCCGAAGGCGTCACGCCGCCGATCTCGACATATCCGCGCTCGTGCAGCCGCCGCAGCGATTGGCTGTCGATCCGCGTTTGCAGGATCTGGGCCAGCGGATGCACGTCAGAAATGCGATCGAACACAGCCTTGTCTCGCGGTGAAAGCCCCTCGGGTTCAAAACCGCGCACCCGCCTTGCAAACCGCCCGTCAAACTCGCTCGGCGCGCTGCGGCGCAATTGGTTTTCCAGCACCGGCAGGATTTGCTCCGGCGCCTCGGCGGCCAAAAGGCTCACCGGGATCAGCCGCCGCGGCCCCAGCACGACGCCCGCGTCCAGTCCCTCGGCCAGAAAATGCACCTCGCTGTCGCCGCCCAGCCCGGTGGTGCGCATCGCCACCGCCTCGACCATGGTGCGAAACCGGCCGACGCGGGCGCCATCCGGGTCGATCTTGGGGCGGCCATCGCGCAGCAGCGCAATATCGGTGGTGGTGCCGCCGATATCCGAGACCAGCGCCTGTTTCGCCTTGGTCAGCCATCCCGCCCCGACAATCGAGGCCGCTGGCCCGCTGAGAATGGTTTCGATCGGCCGCTCGCGCGCCATCGCGGCGCCGATCAGCGCGCCATCGCCGCGCACCACCATCATTGGCGCGGTAATGCCGAGTTCGCTCAGCTTGTCCTCGGCGCGCCCGATCAGCCGGTCGATCATCCCGATCAGCCGCGCATTCAGGAGCGCGGTCAGCGCCCGTTTGGGCCCGTTGAGCCGCGCCGACAGGTGATGCGAACACGACACCGGTCGCCCGGTGGCGGCGCGCACCGCCTCGGCGATCCGGTTTTCGTGGCCCGGGTTGCGGGTGGCAAACTGCGCCGCCACGGCAAAGCCGGTAACATCCGAAACTGTCTCTAACCATGCCGAAAGCGCGGCTTGATCCAGCGGCGCGCTTTCCTGCCCGGCATGGTCGTGGCCGCCCCGGAGCAGAAGCACCGGATCGCCTTGCAGCGCCTCCTTCAGCCCGTGGCGCTCCATGTCGCGGCCGTCAAAGCCGACATAGATCAGCCCGACGCGCCCGCCTTGCCCCTCCACCAGCGCATTGGTCGCCAACGTGGTCGAAAGCGCCGCCAACCCGATCTCCGACGCCGCAACGCCGGCGTGCCGCAACACCGCTTCGACGGCGTTGCCGATCCCCTCGGCGAGGTCGTGGCGCGTGGTCAGCGCCTTGGCGCTGGCGATCACGTCGCGCTCATCGCGGATCAGAACGGCATCGGTATAGGTGCCGCCGGTATCCACCCCAAGGGCCAAGGTCATGTCGTCAATCTCCCCACCGCCCAGCGCGCCGCGTCGGCGACCACCGCGTCTTCGTCGGCGCAAAGGCCCTGCGCGACATTCAAGAGCGCCTGATCGCCCGAGTTGCCGATGGCGTAAAGCACATTTCGCGTGAACCGCCCCCTGCCGATCCGCTTGATCGGCGATCCGCTGAATTTCTGCCGGAACGCCGCATCGTCGAGCCCGGCCAGTTCGGCCAGTGGCGGCGCCACAAGATCGTCGCGCGCCCGGTAGCGCAACTCGCTTGCCGCTTCGGCAAACTTGTTCCACGGGCAGGCAGCGAGGCAATCGTCGCAGCCATATATCCGGTTGCCCATCAACGCGCGCAATTCCTCGTCGATCGGCCCCTTGTGCTCGATGGTGAGGTAGGAAATGCAGCGTCGCGCGTCGATCCTGTAGGGCGCGGGAAACGCATCCGTCGGACAGGCATCGAGACAGGCCCGGCACGATCCGCAATGATCCGCCTCCGCGCCGTCCACCGGCAGCTCCAGCGTGGTGAAGATCGAGCCGATGAAGAACCAGCTGCCCAACTCGCGGCTCACCAGGTTGGTATGCTTGCCCTGCCAGCCCAGCCCCGCCGCCTGCCCCAGCGGCTTCTCCGGCACCGGCGCGGTATCGACGAACACCTTCACCTCCGGATCGCTGCCGGCCTCGGCAATCAGCCACCGCGCCAGCCGTTTCAGCCGTTTCTTGACGATGTCGTGGTAATCCCGGTTGCGCGCATAAACAGAGACTATTCCCGCCGAACGCTTGTCAAAATCCTCCCGCGGATCGCGCTCCGGCCCGTAATTCTCGGCCAGCACGATCACCGAGCGCGCCTCGGGCCAGAGCACATCCGGCGCGCCGCGCCAATGCGCACGCTCGGCCATCCAGCCCATCGTCCCGTGATGCCCCTTGTCGAGATACTCGGCCAGATCATCGGCCACATGCCCCACATCCCAAGGCCGGCAAATCCGGCAGGCAGAAAACCCTTCGGCCAAAGCCTGCGCCACCAGCCGGGCCTTCAGTTCCTCACCCATGCTTCATCTTGCCCAAAATATCCCGGGGGTCCGGGGGCGGCGCCCCCGGCGCGGCCGCCTCAAAAATCCAGATCCGCATAATGCGGCGGCGGCAGGAATCCGGGCACCTGATCGGCCAGGATATTGCGGAACGCCGGGCGCGACTTGATCTTGGCATACCAGTCCTTGACCACCTCGCTGCGGTTCCAGTCCACGTCCGAAATGTAATCCAGCGAGCTCAGATGCGCCGCGGCGGCAAAATCGGCCAGCGTCATCACATCCCCGGCGAGCCAGCGACGCTGATCCAGCAGCCAGGTCAGGTAGTCGAGGTGATACTTGATCATCTTCGATCCGGCCTTCACATTCTTGCTGTCGGGATAGCCCTGTTTCATCACCTTCTTGTTGACCCGCTCATAGACCAGCTTCGACGTCACCTCGTGATGAAACTTGTCGTCGAACCAGCCCACCAGCCGGCGCACCTCATAGCGGCCCACCGGATCTTTCGGCATCAACGGCGTCTCGGGATAGGCCTCTTCGAGATATTCGCAGATCGCCGCGCTTTCCGACATGATCATGCCGTCGATCTTCAGTACCGGCACCTTGCCGGCCGGATTGCGCCGCAGGAAATCCGGCTCCTGCTCCCAATAGCGTTCCTCGATCAACTCACAGTCGATCTTCTTCTCGGCAAGGCTCAGGCGCACCTTGCGGCAGAACGGGGAAAGCGGAACGTGATAAAGCGTGGCCATGTTGGAACGTCTGAGTTGGAGAAATCATGTCTTCAATGCCGGTTTGCGCCGGGTTTTTCAATCCTCGAAACACGCGGCACGCCCGTCCAAGCGGATTGTCTCCGCCCCGTCGGCGATCGCGCGGGCGCGCCGGGCCAGCGATTTCGTCGGTTTCGAGGCCGAGCGCTCCTTCGGGTTGGGCAGAACCGCCGCCAGCCGCGCCGCCTGCATGGGCGTCAGCTTTCCGGGCACCACGCCAAAGTAATGCTGCGATGCAGCGTCAACACCGAACACGCCCTCATCGAATTCCGCGATGTTGAGGTAGACCTCGATGATCCGCCGCTTGGTCCAGATCGCCTCGACCGCCGGGGTGATTACCGCCTCCAGCGCCTTGCGCGCCCAGTTGCGGCCCTGCCAGAGATAGACGTTCTTCACCACCTGCTGGCTGATGGTCGAGGCGCCGCGCCCCGATCCTTCTTCCAGCGCGAGGCGAATCGCGTCGACATCAAAGCCCCAATGCAGGCAGAAATTCGCATCCTCCGCCGCCACGACCGAGCGCGCCATCACCGGCGCAACCTCGGCAAGCGGCACCCAGATGTGATCGATCCCGCCAAGCCTGCGGGCTTCGGCGCGCATGTATAGGGTCGTTGGCGGGTTGAACACCGCAAACACCGATGCCGCCAGCAGGATCACGGTCAGGCCGATCAGCGACAGGCGAATCGTCCAGACCAACAGCCAGCGCTTCGGGCGAAAGCGTTTCGCCTTCGGCGCTGTCTTTTTCGCCTTGGTTTTGCCTGTTTTCTTCGCCCGCGCCATGGCCCTTTCAGACCACGGGCGCGGCGGTGCGGTCAAGCGCCGCTTTGCGGCCGGTCAAGGTCTGGTCGGAGGATTCATGGTAAAATCGAGATGGAGGAGGAAGACCAATGGATATCAACAAACTGCCCCATTACGACACGTCCGATAACGCGACGGGGTGTTGCCCGCGGTTTCATCCCGAGGCGTGGAAAGATGTCGAGTTGCACTTCAAGGACAAGCCTTTCGTCCGGGCCGAGACCCGGTCGGCAATGCACTTGCCGCTGAACATGGGCAAGGTTTTCACCCGGGTTCAACAGCATGTTGAAGAGTCAGGTGCCTTTGACGAAGACAATTTCATTGTTCTGAGCGAGGATGTCTCGGCTTGGAAAGGCGTTCACTATTTCGCATCCGACAAGCCGGTCAAAGACGAGGAAATGACGGCGCTGTCCGGCGATTTCGCCACCAGGGTCTTCGAGGGCGGCTATCGCGACGCAACGCACTGGTATGAAGAACTGAAGCAAATCTCGGCCGACCACGACAAGCCGGAGGGCCGGGTCTTTTTCTGGTACACCACCTGCCCGAAATGCGCCAAGGCCTATGGCGAGAACTATGTCGTCGGCCTGGCCGAGATCTGAAGCGAACGACGGCCCGTCTAGGCCGTCGCTCTACCGGGAAACAGTCTCTATTGCGCCGGAATCGCATCCTCTTCCAGGTTCAGCGGATGCGGCAGGTGGATCAGCATCTCTTTCGGGCAGACCTGGAGGAAGTTGGTGCGCTCAAGTTCCCAGTGTTGCAGGATCGTGGCGGCCCTGGCGCTGCCGGTCTCCTTCAGGTGGCGCTCGATCAGGGTTTTGAGCTGGTTCTCCCAATGCGCCACGCCGACCCGGCAGGTTACCAGAGTCTCGGGGTTCATCAGGGTTTCGGCCTCGCCGTCGGGATCATAGAGATAGGCCATGCCGCCGGTCATCCCGGCGCCGAAATTGGCGCCGATATGGCCGAGGATCACAGCCACACCGCCGGTCATGTATTCGCAGCCGTTGCTGCCGCAACCCTCGATCACCACCTGCGCGCCCGAATTGCGCACCGCAAAGCGCTCTCCGGCGCGTCCGGCGGCAAAGAGATAGCCCGCGGTAGCGCCGTAAAGCACGGTGTTGCCGATGATGGTGTTGTCGCTGGCGATCAGCGGCGAATGCATCGGCGGGCGCACCACGATCATGCCCCCGCTGAGCCCCTTGCCGACATAGTCGTTGGCATCGCCGCTTACCTCGATCTTCAGCCCCGGCGCGGCAAACGCGCCCAGGCTTTGCCCGGCCGATCCGGTCAGCTTGACGGTCAGGTGGTCCTGTTGCAGCGCATTGCGCATACCGAAATTGCGCACGATATGGCTGGAAATGCGCGTGCCCACGGTCCGGTGCGTGTTCTGCACCGCATAGGACAGCTGCATCTTCTCGCCATCCTCGAGGAAGCGCTGCGCATCGCGCACGATTTCCGCGTCCAGTGTCGGATCGACCTTGTTGCGCTTCTTTTCGCGGTCGTAGACGATGTCTTTCGCGCCATCGACGGTGATCAGAAGCGGGTTGAGATCGAGATCGTCAAGATGCTCGGCGCCCCGGCTGACCTGGCTCAACAGGTCGGCGCGGCCGATCACCTCGTCGAGGCTGCGCGCCCCGATCTCGGCCAGGATTTCGCGCACTTCGGTGGCATAGAAGGTGATCAGGTTGACCACCTTCTCTGCGCTGCCGGTGAATTTCGCGCGCAAGGCTTCGTCCTGGGTGCAGACACCCACGGGGCAGGTGTTGCTCTGGCACTGACGCACCATGATACAGCCCATCGCGATCAGCGCCGCGGTGCCGATGCCGTATTCCTCGGCCCCCATCATCGCCGCCATCACGATGTCGCGCCCGGTGCGCAGGCCGCCGTCGGTTCTGAGGGTCACCCGGTCGCGCAGCTTGTTCATGCTCAAGACCTGATGCGCTTCGGTCAGGCCCATTTCCCAGGGCAGGCCGGCATATTTGATGCTCGTCGCCGGGCTGGCGCCGGTGCCGCCGTTATGGCCCGAGATCAGGATGATATCGGCCTTGGCCTTGGCCACCCCGGCGGCAATCGTGCCGACGCCCGAGCTTGCCACCAGCTTCACGGTGACCTTGGCGCGCGGGTTGATCTGCTTGAGGTCATAGATCAGCTGCGCCAGATCCTCGATGCTGTAGATATCGTGATGCGGCGGCGGGCTGATCAGGGTCACGCCCTTGGTCGAGAGCCTGAGCCGCGCGATCAGCTCGGTCACCTTCATGCCGGGAAGCTGGCCGCCCTCGCCGGGCTTGGCGCCCTGGGCGACCTTGATTTCCAGCTCCTCGCACTGGTTGAGATATTCCGCCGTCACGCCGAAGCGCCCCGAGGCAACCTGCTTGATCTTGGCGCTGGGGTTGTCGCCATTGGGTTCGGGCACGAAATGCGCCGGATCCTCGCCGCCCTCGCCGCTGTCGGATTTGGCCCCGATCCGGTTCATCGCCACATTGAGGGTCTTGTGCGCTTCCGGGCTCAGCGCGCCCAGGCTCATGCCCGGCGTGACAAAGCGTTTGCGGATCGCGGTGATGCTTTCCACCTCCTCGATCGGCACCGGCGCGCCCAGCGGCTTGATCGCCAGCAGATCGCGCAGATGGATCGGCGGATTCTTCCGCATCGCCGCCGAATATTGCTTCCACAGGGTATAGCTCGCCCGATCGCAGGCCGATTGCATCAAATGCATCGTGGTCGCGCCCCAGGCATGGGTCTCGCCCGATTGCCGCGCCTTGTAGAACCCGCCCACCGGCAGCACATCGGTGCCCGAACGCCAGCCGCGGGCGTGGATCTCCTCGACCTTCTTCTGGATCCCGCTCACGCCGATGCCGCTGATCCGGCTCAGCATTCCGGGGAAGAACTCGGCGCACATCGCCCGGCTCAGCCCCACCGCCTCGAAATTCAAGCCCCCGCGATACGACGAGATCACGGAGATCCCCATCTTCGCCATGATCTTCAGCATGCCCTGGTCGATCGCCTCGCGATAGCGCGCGATATTCTCGCTCAGGTCGCCCTCGAGCAGCCCGCGCGCGATCCGGTCGGCCAGGCTGTCCTCGGCCAGATACGGGTTGACCACCGTCGCGCCACACCCCACCAGCACCGCGAAATAATGCGGATCGATACATTCGGCGCTGCGCACATTGAGCGAACAGAAGGTCCGCAGCCCCTTCTCGGTCAGCCAGGAATGCACCGCGCTGGTGGACAGGATCATCGGCATCGCAACCCGGTCCTCGCCCTGATGATGATCGCTCAGCACCAGATGCCCCGCCCCGGAGCGTACCGCATCCTCGGCCTCGGCCCGGATCCGATCGAGTGCTGCGCGCAGCGCGCCCGGCCCATCCTCCGCCGCAAATGTGCAATCAATCTCGACCAGCTCCGCGTTGAATATCCTGGTCAGCTCCTCCCATTCCGCGTTGGCCACAAACGGGCTCTCCAGCACGATGATCTCGGTCTGCGCGCTGCTCTCGTCCAGCACGTTCTTCAGGTTGCCAAACCGCGTTTTCAGGCTCATCACCCGGTATTCGCGCAAGGAATCGATCGGCGGATTGGTCACCTGGCTGAAATTCTGCCGGAAGAAATGGCTCAGCGGGCGATACCGCGTCGACAGAACAGCGCTTGGCGTATCGTCGCCCATGCTGGCCAGCGCCTCCTTGCCGTCCTCCGCCATCGGCGCCAGGATCTGCTCGAGTTCTTCCAGCGTATAGCCCGCCGCGATCTGGCGCTTGCGCAGCTCGGCGCCGGTAAACAGCGGCTTCTCGTTGAGCTTTTCCAGCCGGTCATCCAGCTCGGCGATCTTGCCGACCCATTCGCCAAACGGGCGCGACCCGGCCAGCTTGTCCTTGATCTCGGTGTCGTGAAACAGCCGGCCTTCGGTCATGTCCACCGCCAGCAATTGCCCCGGCCCCAGCGCGCCCTTCTCCTTCACCGTCGATTCATTTACCGGCACCATCCCGGCTTCCGATCCGGCGATCAGCATGCCATCCCCGGTCACCACATAGCGCATCGGGCGAAGGCCGTTGCGGTCGAGCCCGGCACAGACCCAGCGGCCATCGGTCATCGCCAGCGCGGCGGGCCCGTCCCAGGGCTCCATCACCGAGTTGCAATAGGAATACATGTCGCGCCAGGTCTGCGGCAGCTCCACCGCCTGTTTGCTCCAGCTTTCGGGCACCAGCATCGTCTTGGCCATCGGCGCATTGCGCCCGGCCCGCACCAGAACCTCGAACACCGAATCCAGCGCCGCGCTGTCGGAAGAACCGGTCTGGATGATCGGCTTGATATCCTCGGCCAGGTCGCCAAACGCCGCGCTTGCCATGCGGATCTCATGGCTCTTCATCCAGTTCACATTGCCCTTCAGCGTGTTGATCTCGCCGTTATGCGCCAACATGCGAAACGGCTGCGCCAGCCACCATTGCGGAAAGGTGTTGGTGGAGTAGCGCTGATGATAGATCGCATAGGCGCTCTCGAAGCGCTCATCCAGCAGATCGGGATAGAATTCCGAAACCTGCTCGGCCAGCATCATGCCCTTGTAGATGATGCTGCGGCAGCTCAGCGAACAGAGATAGAGCCCGTTTACCCCGGCCTTGGTCGCCGCCTTCTCGATCCGGCGGCGGATCACATAGAGTTCGCGCTCGAAGGTTTCCTCGTCGACCCCCTTGGAATTGGAAATCAGGATCTGCTCGATTTCCGGGCGGGTGGCGTTGGCCTTTTCGCCAAGGCATTCGATCTCGACAGGCACATGGCGCCAGCCATAGATGTAATAGCCCATGCGCAAGACTTCGGTTTCCACGATCGTGCGGCAGGTTTCCTGCGCGGTGAAATCGGTGCGCGGCAGAAACACCTGGCCGACCGCGATCAGCTCGTCCATGCGCGGCTCATGGCCGGTGCGCCGGATCTGGTCGTAGAAAAACGGCACCGGAATTTGCAGATGAATCCCGGCGCCATCGCCGGTCTTGCCATCCGCATCCACAGCGCCGCGATGCCAGATCGCCTTCAGCGCCGCGATCCCGGCTTCGACAACAGCGCGGCTCGCCGTGCCGTCGATATTCACGGCAAGGCCGACCCCGCAGGAGGAATGCTCATGCTCTTCGCGGAACAGGCTGTTCTCGACCATCCACTTGCGCTTGCTCGTTTCGGCCCTGGCCCAGTCTGCATCATAGGTGGTCATGGCTCAGTCCCTTTCGTTCTCGTGCGAATTCTTCGCTTCGTATTCGGCTTCTGTCTTCCGGTCGTGATCGCCCCCGAGCGAAACACAGGCCATCGCCCGGTCGATGTAGATCTCGGATCGCAGCGGCCAGCCCGCCGCGGCGTCGAAAAGACCGGGCATCAGGTCGAAGGTCGCGCCTTCCCGGTCGGTGTCGCGCATCCACAGATGCGACCCGCAGCGCGGGCAAAAGGCGCGTTCGGCGAATTTCGAAGAGGCATATCGCGTGACCTCACCGCTGACGCTGACCGCTTCCGCCTCCGCCGCGAAATTCAGGAACAATCCGCCCGACCAACGCTGGCACATGCGGCAATGGCAGGCGCCGATGCGCGGGTCATGCGCGCCCGCGACAGTGATCGTCACCGCCCCACACAAGCAATTTCCTGTCAGGTCTCGGGCCATCGGCGTTTACGCTTCCTTCATCTTTCGCATCACATGGGTCAGCGTCTGTGACCCGTTAATCTTTTGCGGTGCTTTTCCCGGCAGCCGGGAGTCAGCCGGATGTCAGCCGGGAGTCACCCCCCTTGAATTTCACTCTGCGGCAATTTTCTTAACGGCATCGAGCCGCTTGAGGATCGCGTCGGCGCAGTCGCGCCCGTCCTTGATTGCCCAGACCACAAGCGAGGCGCCGCGCACGATATCGCCGACCGCATAGACTCCCTCCATCTCGGTTTCGCCCGAGCCGTATTTCGCTTTCACCGTGCCCCAGCTGGTCACGGTCAGTTCGGGCTGGTCCCACAGCATCGGCAGGTCTTCTGGCGAGAAGCCCAGCGCCTTGATCACCAGATCGGCGTCTTCGGTATAATCCGCGCCGTCGATCGGCTCGGGGCTCTGCCGCCCGGTCGCGTCCGGTGGGCCGAGCCGCATTTTCTGCACCATCACGCCGCGCACCGGATCGCCGGTAAAGCCCTTGGGCGCGGCCAGCCATTCGAAGATCACGCCCTCTTCCTCGGCGTTCTGCACCTCGCGCTGGCTGCCCGGCATGTTGGCCCGGTCGCGGCGATAGAGGCATTTGACGCTGGTCGCGCCCTGCCGGACGGCGGTGCGCACACAGTCCATCGCGGTATCGCCGCCGCCGATCACGACAACCTTCTTGCCCTTGGCGTCGAGCGTGCCGTTTTCGAACTCCGGCACGGAGTCGCCAAAACCCAGCCGGTTGCTGGTGGTGAGGTAGTCAATCGCGTTGACGATGCCGCCCGCGCCCGAGCCCGGCGCGGCCAGATCCCTTGTCTTATAGACGCCTGTGGCAATTATGACGGCGTCATGGGATAGCTGGATGGTCTCGAAAGGCAGGTCATCGCCGATGTTGCAATTGAGTTCGAATTTGACCCCGCCCTGTTCCAGCTGCGCGTTGCGCCGCAGCACGATATCCTTCTCCAGCTTGAAGCCCGGAATGCCATAGGTCATCAGCCCGCCGGCGCGGTCATGGCGGTCATAGATGGTGACCTGCACGCCGGCGCGGCGCAGCCGGTCGGCGGCGGCCAGCCCGCCCGGCCCGGCGCCGATGATCCCGACGCTTTCGCGGCGCTCGATGGCGGGCTTGATCGGTTTGACCCAGCCCTTTTCCCAGGCCGTGTCGGTGATGTATTTTTCCACGGCGCCGATGGTCACGGTGCCATGGCCGCTCTGTTCGATTACGCAATTGCCTTCGCAAAGGCGATCCTGCGGGCAGATGCGGCCGCAGATTTCCGGAAAGGTGTTGGTGCTCTGGCTCAGCTCATAGGCTTCCTCCAGACGGCCTTCCGCGGTCATCCGCAGCCAGTCCGGGATGTTGTTGTGCAGCGGGCAATGGGTCTGGCAATAGGGCACGCCGCACTGGCTGCACCGGCTGGCCTGTTCGGCGGCCTTGGCCTCCGCGAATTCCGCGTAAATCTCGTCGAAATCCCTGTTGCGCGCCTCTGCGCCCCGCTTCTCGGGCATATCCCGTTTTACGGTCACGAATTTCAGCATCGGTTGCTTCGCCACAGCGCAATTCTCCGTCCATTCCCCACCCACCCCCAATACTCCACCCAAATGAGGAATGAAAGTCAGTAAAGCTGACCTTAATTAGAAAAGAACAGAAGATTTCCGTTGAAAGCCTGGTCACATCATGAAAAATGTGGCCGCTTCGGAACTAACTACCGCCTTTTCCTCCACATCAAGCCCTACTATAGCTGATTCCAACGACAACGAGGCTTGGCAATGCCGCTTTTTCATCTGATTCTCGTCGCGCTCGTACAGGGAATCACCGAGTTTCTGCCGGTTTCCTCCTCTGGACACCTGATTCTTTTGCCCAAGCTGACAGGCCTTCATGATCAAGGTCAGACGATCGACGTGGCAGTGCATGTTGGCACGCTTTTCGCGGTGGTGACCTACTTCTGGTCCGATGTTCGTCCAGCGCTCGCCGGACTCCCGCGCATGCTGTCCGGCCGAATTGACACGCCCGGAGCGAGGCTCGCATTCTTGCTGATTATTGCGACCATCCCTGCGATTCTGTTGGGCTTGGTGTTCAAGCTCACGGGCCTCAGCGAGGCCATGCGGACATTGAAAGTGATTGGCTGGACCATGTTGCTGTTTGGGCTGTTGCTCTATTGGGCAGACCAGAGAGGAGCAACAACGAAAGCAGCCAGCGATTGGTCGGTGAAAGACGCCATCCAGTTCGGACTTTGGCAGGCCATTGCATTGATACCGGGCACGTCCCGGTCGGGCATCTGCATCACTGCGGGGCGAATGCTGGGCTATGCGCGCCATGATGCGGCGAAGGTCGCGATGCTGATGTCGATTCCGGTGATCTTCGCCTCAGGCGCTCTTTCATCAATGGAATTGATTGCCACGACCAATGCCCAGGCTGCGAAAGACAGTGTGCTGGCAGCGGCCCTTTCATTCCTCGCGGCGCTTGCTGCGCTCAGCCTGATGATGCGGCTTTTGCGTTCGACAAGCTTCACACCCTACGTGGTTTACCGCGTCGCGCTGGGCCTGGTTTTACTGGTGGCGGCCTATTCCCAGCAGTCTCAACCGATCTAGAATAGGTCCGGGCGGGTCGGGCGTTCGGCCCAATAAATCCGCGCTGCGGTCAAAAGCTGAGCGCGCGGATCATTTGCAGGCTTGGGCAACCCGAGTTCGGCAGCCCTTGTTGTCAACACTCTGAGCGACGCAGGGCCAATGGCGCCATCTACCGCGAGGCTTTCGCCAAGCTCATTCAGAAGTGTCTGGGTGGCGCGCGCAAGGTCTCCGCTCGAGGCGTGGTCGAGTATCTGCTGAGCTGAAGCCGCAGCGTCATCATCAGGCAGATGAACGGTCTTGGCGGCGCGGATCAGGGCAGCATGTAGGGGAAACCCGTCTACTTCGCCATTGAGGATCATGTTGGCGCCATTGGCTCCCCCCCAGCCATCGCCGCGCTCCAACCCCAAGTCGTACCATTTCAAGGCTTCCGACGGAGTCTTGCCTGAAAGCCTGCCCTGAAGGATCAACCGACCGATTGCAGCGGGGGATTTCGGATGTCCGCCGATCGCGGCCTTCTCAAACCATTCATAGGCCTTGGGATAATTCACGCCAGCCTCATCGAGGCCAAACAGAGCTACGAAGCCGAGGTTGTGATAGCCGTAGATATCTCCTCGCGCGGCAGAAGTTTGCAGATAGCGCAAGCCGCGTTCCGGCAGAAAATATTGGTTCTCTTTGGTTAGGAAGAAAACACCGAGTTCATTCATCGAATAAGTGTGGCCAAGCTCAGCAGACCGATCCAGCAATTCAAAGCCGCGCTCGCGCTTGGCCTGGGATTCGCCATTGCGCAGCAGATCGAGCCCCCGCGAGTGAATTGCGAAGGGATCACCCGCTGCGATGGCCTGTTCATAAAGAGCTGCCGCGCGCTCAAGGTCATACGGAATGTTGACAACATCGCGATCGATCAGCTGGCTCGTCAACAGGCGGGCCATCCCATGTTTGGCGCGGACATAGCCGGCATCGGCAGCGGCTTGAAAGCTGGCATAGGCCGCTTCGAACCGGGCCGCAGCCTGTTCGGCGCGTCCGAGTTGATAGCGAAAGCGTGGGGTGTCTGGGTTCTGCGAAACCGCCTCACGGCATAGCTCGAGCGCTGGTAGAACTTCAATCTCGTTGGGCAGTCGATAAAATCCGACACCGCCCGCATCGAGCGCATCGCCAGCTGCCAGATCGCACCCGTTGACCTTCATGTTCACATCAACAGAAACCCGCGAAGCGACGCCGTCCAACGTAATGTCGAGGGCGAAGTTGGTACTGAGGGACTTTTCAAGAGCGTCGGAGCGGCGCTCAGATATGACCGGAAGAAAGGCCAAGCCACCTTCGCTGGTGCTGGAAATGGTGCCTTCCTTCGGCGCTTGCGCCACGGAAACTTCGAAAGCGCCAACCGCCCCAATGGCTCGGGCAAGTAGCGCGCCAAGCTCAACCCGTCGATCATAGACAGCATCCAGGACAACTGAACCCGGAATCTCGACTGGTTCGGCCTCGGTCGGATTCGCAGCGGGTTCGGAGCTGCGCGCCTCGCTTTCGCTGGTATCAGGAATTGTCGCTTGCGCCAGCATCAGACCGCGCGGCGTTCCGCCTTTCAGCCCGAATTGGAACTCCTTGACCAAGGTTGAACTTTCCCAGGGCACCTGTTTGCCATTGGTGTTCTGGAAAACCGTCTCGCGCACTTTCGAGAATACGGTTTGAGCCTGATCCTGCGGCGTCTCGCTCAGAACTTTCAGGATCGCGCTGGTATAGGGGCTGTTTTCTCCTTCTCCATCAAACGCTACCATTCCGGGCGAAGTGCTAAAGGCGACCAGAGAATTCAAAGGGGTGCGAAACACTTCGAAACCCGATTTCGTTTCAAACAGGCTGGCATCTAGATCGCCGGCGAGTTTGACATTCGGAAAGGGATTGTCTCGGCAGGCGTCGATGATGGCGATATGAACCTCTCCTCGCGCAGAAAGAAGCTCGATCACTCGGTCGAGCGTGACGCTTTCAACCGGAAGATCATAGATACTGTCAAACGACACGTCAGTTGGCAGCAGGTAGTTTCGCCGTCCGATCTGGATGCCATGTCCGGCATAGAAAAAGACGATCTCGGCACCGTCGCTGACATTCAATATGGCTAACCGCAGGAGATCCTCGAAACCGCGGCGATCAATGTCATAGGCGTCAAATACCTTGAAGCCGAGCCCACGCAGAAGATCGGCCATTTTCGCGGCGTCGTTGCGCGCATTGCCCAGGTCGACAACATTGGCATAGTCCTGATTGCCGATCACAACGGCAAGCCTATCTGGCGTCGCTGCGAAAACTGGGCCCGGCAGCAAAACCAGACTTAGGATCGCCGCATAAAACGATTGCACAAGGTGTTGAATCGACCGGTCGGGCATACCTACCCCCAGCCACCTGCGCCCGCGCCACCGCCAGTGGATGAGCTAGCCGGGGCTGACGGCGCCGTTGGTGCCTGTTGGACCGGCTTGGGCGCGGGCTTGGGCGCTGGTTTTCGTTTCTGCGTTTTGGCTACTGATTTGGCTGTGGCCGATGTTTTCGCTTGGGCTTTTGCGGATTGATCGCCGGCGAGGTCGGCCTGCGGTTCTTTCACACAAGCAGCCAATGCCAGACATCCGATGAAGCCAACTGTAATTCTGAGCATATCAAAATTTCCCTTCTTAGTACGTATTCAGACGAGCAAGGAGGCAGGAGCCACAGGGCTCTCAAAAAAAAGTACTTACAAATCACCTTTCACGCGAACAATCCGTTTCGGGCGCCTTTCCGTGAGCTTCACAGTACACGATTTTTCGCAAAACTTCTTGGCGGAATTCCTTACCCACCTTCGAGACCGTAAGCAGCTCGGAGGCTCCTCTGGGTTCCCGGTCCAAAATCGCCATCAATCGTTCCCGCGTAGAATGCGTTTTCCTTCAGCTTGGCCTGAAGCGCGCGCCGAGTTTGAGGCTCAAGCGTATCATGGTGCAATGTCAGCGCCGTCAAAACCTCGGGGTTGCCGGCACGAAGGGCTTGATAGAAATACGTGGCCGCATCCTCGTGGGTCTTGCCGGCTACAAAACCGTCGTCGATCAGGGACGCATAGTTGAACATCGCCGGGGCATTTCTTTGTTCTGCTCCGCGTCTGAAATACTGAATGCCTTGGTCGATATCGGGGGTCAGTCCGAGCATACCTTCGATCTGGAAAAAACCCATGTCGCTCAGGGCCGGGCCGTAATCCTGTCGCGCTGCCGCTCGATAATAGCTCAACGCCTTGCTGTCATCCTGAGCCGTACCAACGCCGGTTTCAAAAAGCCGACCCAATTCGTACATCGCTTCGGGATCGCCCAGATCGGCGGCGCGTTGCAGATAGGTGCGTGCGGTTTCGGGGTCGTAGCGCGGGCTTTCAGGGTGAAGCCGCATCATCGCCAGCGCGATCATTGAACGAACGTCATTCTGCTCTTCCGCCAAAAGCTCATACTGCTTCATCAGATCGGGGCGCACCTTAGACCAGGCGTCGATGCGGCCCTGCAAGCCCAGCGCCACCGCCTGATCACGCTGTCCTGCCGAGGCGAGATAGAATGGCGTGCCAGTGAGCGAGCCGTAGGTGTGTGGCTCTTGCTGGTTACCGGTGCGCTTGAGAACATCGTCGCGAATTGCCCGGAACATCAGCGAGATTTCGAGATCCGGGCGCGCCATCTTGTCGATGAGCGCTTGGGCAAATGGGCTGTTGTCACCTTCGCCATCGAGCGCGACGTTTCCGTCGCGGGCGGCGAATGCGACAAGCGTGCCCCGGTCGGGGGATGGCGGAGCCAACCCGCGCGTGCCTCGCGTGCTGCGCGACGTATCGCCAACATTTGCGGCCTCGGTCAGGTCGATCGCATCACCAAACGGGTTGTCCCGGCAGGAATCGAGAATCACGATTCGCATGGTTCTGGCCCTGTCGACCGTGTGCAGAAAATCTTTCAACGAGACCGCCTGCTGTTGGACATCGCGATTCGACGCCACATCGGCATCGACCGGGATGAGGAAGTTCTCGCCTTGGACTTCGACTCCGTGCCCGGCGAAATAGATCAGGGCGAGATCGGCAGCTTCGGCCTTAAAGGCAAACTTGTCGAGCGCTGCGCGCAGTTCCCGACCCGTCACGTTGATCAGCGTCGTGACTTCAAAACCGACTCCTTTCAGTGTTTCGGAAAGGTCAGTGGCGTCGTTTACGGTGTTTTTCAACGGCGGAATCGACCGGTAGTCAGATATGCCGATCAGCAACGCAATCCTGTCGGCGGCGATGGCAGGTCCGGATATCACGAGAAAGAGAACCACCAAAAGTAGTCGCATAGGAAACCCCAGACTTCAAAATGGGTAAACTTCAATTGCTCGGCGCAAGCCGCATGCGCAGTATAACGCCAAGAGCGTCCTGCACCAAGTGCGGGAAACCGGGCTTGACGGATGGGGTATGTTGGCAGTGATAATGGGAAACAGACCGGAATCGTTGTCAGCTACTTGAATAGGTGTTTCATGGTCAACTACCTGAACGGTCGATATTGGCGCGCTGTAACCGCCGCGATAGTGACTGCCATTGCAGCGACCAGCGCCGATGTGGCTGAAGCCCAGAGTGAGGCGCGTCATCTGACTTTGCTCGGCATTCCATCAGCAACGGTGGCCCCGCACGGGCTGGCATTTGCATCGCTGCAATTCACCAATCAGCGCCCGGGCCCGGCAACCGGCAGTGATGCCTCATTGTCCTTCGGTGTTGGCTTCGGGGATGCAGAGCGTTCGGTCGGTGTTCAACTGACGGCCGAGGTGACCTCGACGACCAACAACGTTGGCGATTCAGGCTATTTCGACCTGAAATTCTCGCGGCTGATTTCCAGTGATCCGGCGCCGATCTATTTGGGGGTCAGCGCACGGCGTCTCGGCGGTTGGGGCAATGCAGCAGGTCTGAAGCCGGCGGGCGAGCTGATGCTCACGTTTTTCCCGACGGTCGAAACCCCGCGTGGCAAGGCGCCGTTGATGATTACACTAGGAGCGGGCACCCATGTGCGCGCCAATCAGACCGAGCCTGGTGCCTATGCCGGCATTGGCTATGGCTTCACACAAAGCTTGGCCGCCAGCGCAGCCTGGTATGGCGATCACGGGATTCTAGGTGTCTCCTATGCACCCCGAAATCTGAAAAACGTTCAATTTTCGGCGGCGGTGGTCGATGTCTCCGATGCCACAAACGATCGCCGCGCCGTCTTTGCTGTCAACCTTCTCTTTCCAAAGGCATTTTAGCATGAATTCTTCAAGCCTTGATCCGACCGGCCAATTTAGAGCTCTTGTTTTGCTCGCTGGCGTCAGCTTCGGCGCTGCGACAGCGGCAACCGCTGGGGATCAACCGGTGATGCTGGGTTTTCCGGTGTTTGTGCCCAATAGCGTTGTTGTGCCGGTGCAGGAAGAGGGCAGCCGTGGAGACTATGGTGGCGGCGGCGCCGGAATCTCTCCGGCTTCTGGTGCTCCCGTTATTGCGAACACGCCTCGGGCTGTCGGGCAAGCCCTGGAAAGGGCGACAAAGTTTTGCGAGAGCCTTCCTGCCACCGAATACACGATTGACTGTCTGGCCTACGAATACTGGGAGATTCAAAAGCAACTGCCTGACTATGGCGAGATGTCGGACGTCAAGAAAGTTTTGGCGGAAACTTCGATGAACCTTCGCAAGCTCGCGGCGGACAACCCAAGCCCGAGCAAACGCCCGGCGCGTGTCTCCCAAGGTAGCCGAACGTTCAATCGCGCGCTGGTTCCGGTGGATCGCAACAAACTCCCCGCGCTCAAGCGTGAGGCAGCGACGATCATCAACAACGGGGCCACGCTTCTGATCCGAGCCAGCGGGGATTCAAACCGAAAACGCGCACAATATCAGCAGATCGCAAAATCAATGCAGACCGGTGCAATCATGCTGCGCTCGCTCTGAGGCGAGGGTTCAGCGCCTGGCTTCCAGCACGCGACTGGCCATGCCGATGAGTTGGGTTTCGCCCGATCTGACAGCCTCACCTAAAGCTTCGGACACAGAGCGCACGCTTTCGTCGCGCGGGCGTCGCATGTCGAAAAGCGGTTCACGACTGAGAAAGGCGACGATTTCACTCTTGCCATAATCGCCATCGGTTACCTGCATCGCCAATCGAGACTGATCCTGCAGGAATTCGTCGATCGACCAGAGCACGCGCACCCGTCTGACACCGTTTTCAACCACCCCGAGCTTAGCGATATCATGTTCGGTATGATTGATGTTGGGCAGCACATGAAACACCTTGCCGGTATTATCCACAACCATCACCCAGAGCGAACCTTGATCCAGCGTGGCGGGCAGCAGCACATCGACCACCGGGTTGTCACCAGTGCGAAATACCCCGGTGAGAGCCGATTGGCCGCTTTTCCCATCGGTCAGGGAGATTGACAGGTTTCCAGTGGGCGCTGTGGGAAGCACCGCCCGTATGGCGCAGAGATCATCGTTGAGCACAGTCGTCTCAAACTGAAGTGTTCGGTCGCCGATTTGCGGGTCTAACTTGGCCCTTATCGCCAGGACATCTTCGGAATTCGCAACGTCACCAGCAATGGTGATCGTGCTGTAAAGCACATAATCTCCCGACGGGGCATCGCGTTGGGTCAAGCGCCCGCAGGTTGCCATTTCATCGAGGGTCGCCTGCACGTCGTCGACTGCGAGGCGCGCAGGCCCTGCCAGGATATCCAGCGATAGCGCCACTCCGGCGCTAGCCGCCCAGCTTTCGAACTCTTCGGCAAGGCGCTGTTTTTCCGAGCGGCTTTCGGCCAGCCCAGAGATCTGAGCTGACATATTCGCGAGATCGACCTGCCAGCGTTCGAGTGCAACAGCCTGTGCAATCAACTCTCCCGCCAAGGCGGGCCAGGTCGCGTCGGGCATGCCCTGTGCCAAGGTAATCGTTTCCTCGGTTGGCAACTGGCCGGTGGCTTCGGCAAAACCGGCCCGCAACGCGATGCCGGTTTCCTTGTCTGGCGCGTGGGCGGAAAAGCTCAGAACGCCAGATTCGTCCAGACTTGCGTGCATTTCATAGGGATCGGCAGGGGGAAGTGGCGGCGCAATGAACTCATCCAGCGCTCCAGACAACCACACGCCCAACGCCGTGACGGCCAGCGTTCCCGCCAAGAACAGCGGCATTTTGGACCTGCGTTTCTTACGGCCATGCGTCTTGGCAGATCCCCCTTCTTCCAGCGGTTTGAGCATGGCGCCGAGCCGGACCAATGCCAACTCGGCGCTTTGCGGGCGCTTGTTCGGGTCGGGAGCGGATAGCCATTCGATCAGTTCGCGCAGCGGATCGCTAAGGCCGGAGGTATCGAGCGGCTCGGCCTTTTTCCGCACGATTTCACCCGGTGTTGTCCCGAGAGTGGGAATGTCGCGGCGATAGGCCGCCAGGATCGAGGCGCCAAGAGAGTAGAGATCGGTGCGCCTGTCAGCGTGCCCGTCCAATTGCTCGGGCGCGGCGTATTCGTATTTGCCGGCGAATTCGTTGCCGACAATGGTCATCGCCCCGGTAGCTGTATCTTTGGCGATGCCGAAATCGATGATCGTTGCGCGTTCTGGATCGCCGGCGCGCAGAATAATGTTGTCGGGCGACAAATCGCGATGCACGATACCGGCCGCATGGGTCGCAACCAATCCTTCAAGCACCCTGTGTGCGATCACCAGAAGTTCGCGATCATCAAGCCGCCGTTCGGCCATCACATCGTTGAGCGATGGCCCGTCGATATAGTCCATCACCAGAAAGACATGGCCCTGATCGGTGCGCGAACATTCGATATAGCGCACCACGGCATCATGCAGAATCGCGCGCATCTGGTCTTCGCGCTTCATCAGTTCGACATAGTCAGCCTTGCCGGAGAAGCGTGCGTTCAGTGCTTTGATCGCTGTTTCGCGGTCATTAATCTGGTTGCGGGCAAGATAAACCTCTCCGGTTCCGCCACGCCCCAAAACCCCAATGATTTCATAGGTGTTGTTCAACACTTGGCCGAGCTTGAAAATGTCGGTCGGCATCGGGTCTTTCATAAGGCGCTCCTTGCTGCCAGGCCCGGATCCGGCAGAAAAAATGTCGCTCGGTAAGGAATTCCGGTCTATGCTAAACTCAATACAAACTCGATTATTTCACCGCATTTGGGTGACAACAACTTTTTTCGGAGAATTACCATGGCCGCACGTGGCTCCCAGGAGACCGTCAAGCGCAAGGAGTTGGTCGGAAAACTCAATCCAACTTGCCTCAAGGCATTCTCTGCCGCAGCCCAAATGGCGAAAGCGCGCGGCAATCCTTATGTGGAGCTAGCGCATTTCATCACGGCGCTGGCCGATACTGAACGGTCGGATATCGCGATCCTGCTGGAATCGGCAGGGGTGGATCGCGCGCAGTTTGATGGAGAGCTGGTCAAAGCTATCGACGCGTTGCCGCATGGGGCAGGCTCGGTCGAAGAGTTCTCAGACCATATTTTCCGTGCCATTCAGGAGGCTTGGAATTACGGGTCTCTCGAGTTTGGCGACGAAACCGTGCGCTCAGCCTACATACTTCTGGGTTGCCTTCAGGTTCCGGTGCTGGAAGGGCTGCTCTTCAAGATGAGCCTCGAGTTCGACAAGATCGAACCCAAGTCGATGGCCGCGCAGCTGGATGATCTCTTGCCGCAATCGATCGAGAGAACATTTGACGAAAGCGATAGCCCGCAAGCCAAGAAGGCGCCCGGAGGTCAATCGGCTCTGGCGCAATACGCGACCAACCTCACGCAGCGTGCGCGTGACGGGAAGATGGACCCAATCGTCGGCCGCGATGCCGAAATCCGCCAGATCGTAGATATCCTGCTTCGTCGCAAACAGAACAACCCGATTCTGACCGGTGAGGCCGGTGTGGGAAAAACCGCTGTCGTCGAAGGCTTTGCCCAGAGGCTGGCGCGGGGTGATGTGCCGCCGCAACTTCGTAATGTCGAGCTGCAACTGCTCGACATCGGGTTGATGCAGGCAGGGGCCTCTGTGAAGGGCGAATTCGAAAAGCGGCTGAAAGCCGTGATCGAAGAAGTGCAGAGTTCGGACATCCCGATCATCCTGTTCATTGACGAGGCCCACACGCTCATCGGAGCAGGGGGAGCGGCGGGAACCGGCGATGCGGCCAACCTGTTGAAACCACCGCTTGCTCGTGGCGAATTGCGCACTATTGCCGCGACCACATGGGCCGAATTCAAACAGCATATCGAGCCCGATCCGGCCCTGACCCGCCGCTTTCAGGTGGTCAAGGTTGAAGAGCCGTCAGAGGAAAAGGCCATTCTCATGTGTCGTGGAATCGCCGGAGTTCTCGAGAAGCATCATCAGGTGGAACTGCTTGATGAATCAATCGAGGCCGCCGTGAAGCTATCACACCGCTACATCCCGTCGCGCCAATTGCCCGACAAGGCGATCAGCCTGCTCGATACGGCCTGTGCCCGTGTGGCGGTGTCACAGCACGCCACTCCCGCCGAGGTTGAAGATATCGAACGTCGCCTCTCCGCGCTTGAAATCGAACAGGGCATCATCGAGCGCGAAGAAGCGATTGGCATCGACGTGACCGAGCGCAAGGCCACAGTGGAAAGCGCGATCGAAACCGCTCAATCTGCGCTTGAAGCGGCTAGTCTGCGCTGGGAAGCTGAGAGAGAACTTGTCACTGAGATTCTTGATCTTCGCGCCAAGCTACGTTCCATCGGTCACGCGATCGACGAAACCTCCGATGTGGGCGACGCGCCACTTGAAGCTGTTGAGGAAGAGGCCGCCGATAGTGACGCGGAAGGACAAGATTCCGCAGAGTCAGAGCCTGAAATAGTCGCTGAAGAGCCGCCCTTTGACCGTGACGAAGCTCTGGTCACCTTGCGCGAACGGATGGCGCAATTGTTGGAAAAACAAGGCGAAACGCCCCTGATCCTGCCAGCCGTCGATAAACAGGCGGTGGCGTCAGTTGTTCAGGATTGGACCGGGATTCCAATGGGCCGAATGCTGGCCAGCCAGACCGAGCGCGCGCTATCACTGGCAGAGACCCTGTCGGAACGCGTCGTTGGCCAAGACCACGCAATGCAGATGATCGCCAACCGCATCCAAACTGCGGCTGCCGGACTCAAGCCTCCGGAAAAGCCGGTCGGGGTATTCCTGCTCTGCGGCCCTTCGGGTGTGGGCAAGACGGAAACCGCGCTGGCCCTCGCCGAGCAGATGTTTGGCGGCGAAGACAACATCATCTCGATCAACATGAGCGAGTTTCAGGAGGCGCATACGGTTTCGACCCTCAAGGGCGCGCCGCCGGGTTATGTCGGCTATGGCAAGGGAGGCATCCTGACTGAAGCGGTGCGGCGACGCCCCTATTCGGTTGTGCTTCTGGACGAGGTGGAAAAGGCCCACCCGGACGTGCACGAAATTTTCTTTCAGGTCTTCGACAAAGGCGTGATGGACGACAGTGAAGGCCGCAGGATCGATTTCAAGAACACATTGATCCTGATGACTTCGAATGTCGGTTCGGACGAGATCATGGCAATGACGGAAGATGGCACCAAACACGCTGACGATACCGAGTTGAACGCCGCCCTTCGTGCACCGCTTCTCAAGGAGTTCCCCGCCGCACTTCTGGGTCGGGTGGTGACGATCCCCTACTATCCATTGTCGGATACGATGATCCAGACCATCGCTGGTCACAAGTTGCGGTCGATCGCCAAACGTCTTGCCGAGGGCTATGGCGCCGAATTGGAAATCGGAGAAGGTGCAATGGAGTTGATCAAGGCCCGCTGCACCGAGATCGAATCCGGAGGAAGGATGATTGACGCGATCCTGACCAACACGTTGCTCCCCGAGATGAGCCGCCGCATCCTGAACTATCAGCTGGAAGGTGGCGAACTGAGCAGGGTCATCGTCAAAGGTGGCGACCAGGGGTTTGAATACGAATTCGCGTGATCACGAGGGCTCAGGCCGATGCAGGTAATCAATCGCACGCCGTTCCTCTGGTTCCCGACAATGGGAATGGATGCTGCTGGCCGCGAATTCCTGGTTTTCGTGGTCAAGGGAAGCTTCGCCTTTCCTGATCATCCCAATGACCCGCCCAAACCGCTGACCCTGCAAACGCCGTTTGTGACAGCGGACACGTTCACCGGCGAGCCAGGTTTTTCCGCAACCCGTTGGGAGACCGATTTTGCCTTTCGGAAACAGGCCTGTGATGTCGTGGTGCAGGGCGACGCCCATGCACCCGGCGGCAAACCGGCTGAAAAAGTGCAAGTTGGCTTGCGCGTCGGGCAATGGTCGAAAAGCTTTCATGTGGTTGGGCATCGCGAATGGGTGGTGGTGGGCCCAAGCATATCAGCCAGTCGCCCGCATCCATTCACCCGCCAGGCCTTCAGCTACGACACTGCGTTTGGTGGGGTTGATCGCTTGAACCCGGATGATCCCAAACCTCCGGCTTACGCCGAAAACCCGGTCGGGCGCGGCTATGCTTCGCCAAAGAACCAATCGCGTTTGTCCGGCGTGCCGCTGCCCAACACGGAAGAGATCGGCCAACCGGTAACTTCGCCCTATGAGCGCTATCAACCGATGGCGCTTGGCCCGGTCACCCGTGGCGTACCGCGACGGCTGAAATATGGCGGAACCTATGACAAGAACTGGGAGGAAAACATCTTTCCGTTTCTGCCACCAGATTTCGATGAGCGTTACTATCAACAAGTCGGCGAGGATCAGCAGATTGCACCGCCGCAGCCGGGCACTGAAGTGGTACTTCTGAACTTCTCACCGAAAGGCCGCGAAGGGTTCAAGTTGCCTGATACCCGCTTGCCAGTGTGCATATTCCGTGGTCGTGAAACAGTTCTGAAAACGACACTTTTGCCCGACTCGCTACTGATCGACGCGCAAGCTCGCAGCTTTTCCCTCACCTGGCGAGCACAGGTGCGTCTGCGCCGCTCCATTACGGAATTCACGCAAGTCTGGGTCGGCAAGCCGACACGTGGTCTGCTTCGGGCTCAGAATCACGGAAAGCGCTACGCCGGCCGATTCAGCGAACGCGCCAATCTGGATCCGGTGCAATGAGGGGTGGGCTGAACATCCTTTCAGCGGGCATGGTCACTGCTGTCGGGCTCAACCGTGCCGCCTCCTGTGCGGCGATGCGCGGCAACATCGACGGATTTCAGGAAACCCGCTTTTTCAGCAATGGCACGGATGCGCTGATCGGAGCGCCGGTCCCGATGCCGCGCAACTGGATAGGTGAGCGGCGCTTGGCACATTTGGCCGCCGGCGCGATCGTTGATGCGTTGGACCGCCACTGGTCCGAACTCGGGCGGCTCTTGCTGGTCTTGTGTGTGGCAGAATCCGACCGGCCGGGACGACCATTGCAGGATGTCGAAGACTTTGCGGCGCGGGTGCGAGAGTTTTCCGGGCTTTCACCCGAGACCAGGACTTTTGTCGCAGAGCATGGCCGCCCGGCAGGGTTTGTGGCGCTCGACCGCGTGCGTGCGGCGTTTGACGAAAACAAGGCCGATCACGCGTTGATCGTTGGGGTCGATACCATGCTGACCGGCAAGGCAGTTGCCCACTACAATTCCGAGCGGCGCCTGCTGACACCGGACAATGCCAACGGGTTTCTGCCCGGTGAAGCCGCGGCAGCTGTCCTCTGTGCGCCTGGTGCGCCGACGCATTTCGTGCTTTCCGGACTTGGCCTCGCGCGTGAAAACGCGCCGATCTACAATGGTCGCGGCGACGATGGCGAAGATCTCCCACTGCGCGGCGATGGCATGACCGAAGCCTACAGCAAAGCGATGAACAGCGCGGGCGTGACCTTGGCTCAGATCGAATACCGGCTCTCGGACCTGATCGGAGAGGCCTATTTCTTCAAGCAATCTGCCTTGGCTGCGCTCAGGCTCGAGCGGGGCCGCTCGGCGTTTCAGGACTTCTGGAGTCCGGCGGAGACGCTCGGTAATGTCGGCGCTGCGGTGGTGCCGCTGATGATCGGTTGGGCGCTCGAGGCTTTTGAGAAAGGCTATGATCCGGGCAGCCCGGTTTTGATCGAGGCATCGGGCGATAGTGGTGCTTGCGGCGCGGCCGTCTTTCACACAGCGAAAAGGGCGGCGTGATGGGCGGTGTCTTTGCCAACAATCTCGAGATTTCGGGCAAGTCGGTCCAGGCGCAAACGATTGCGGCCTTTCCCGATGTCTGCATGACGCCGCCGGAAAGCCCGGCGACCCCGCCGGGTGTGCCTGTACCATATCCGAACTTTGCCATGGCCAGCGATACGGAGAAGGGCACCGGCAAGGTCAAGATCAAGGACAAAGAGGTCAATCTCAAGAACAAGTCGGACATGAAAAAGACCTCGGGCGACGAGGCCGGTTGCGCTGCCAAGAAGGGCGTGATCACGTCCAAGAACACAGGCAAAGCCTATTTCAATGCGTGGTCTTCGAATGTGAAATTCGAGGGCAAGCCTGTGGTGCGGATGTCAGACGTCACCACCAACAATCACGCCTCTCCGGTGGGAAACTCGCCGCCATGGCCCCACATTGCCAGTATCAATCCCAGCAACATAGACTGTGCGACTGTACTGGCAGAGTTTGAGGTTCACCGGCACGGCGACAAGGCATGCGAAGACGGGCACGAATCCGAACATTTCATGCAAAACGAGTACATGCAGTGGGAGCGGGGAAAGAAAACCGCGACCTGGCTGGAAAACTACAAAACCAATGATGCGCCATGCATTTGTATGCAGGCCTACAAGAAGAAACCTGGCGGCGGGTATCAAAGCGGAACCGGAAGCAAAGAAGGCTCACCCCACCACAAGAAGACGATGCGCTGCAACAACGCGATCAAGAAAAGAACCAAAACGCCGACCGTCGGCGAAATGCTGAAAGAGTGCGTGGCTGCCACGGTTGCTGAAGATCCGAGAGCCAAGAACAAGACGGACAAAGAAAAAGAAGAAATTGGTGAATGCCTGGAAGCGGTCTTCATGGACTACATGGAAAGAGCGGCGAAGGAAAAAGACCCGAGTGCAACCAAAGAAGATATCGCAGACCAGCCAATCGCTTGGGAAGTGAACTCTGACACCAGCAAAATGTGGGTATGGGAATGAGAAAACCAAGAATACTCCGTGCGACCGAAGTTCCACCGGAAGATCAGAGCATCGGTTCGTTATGTGCTTATGAAATAGATGAAAACCGCTTTCAGGTCGCTTGCCGGTTATCTGATGCACATTTTGAGATTGGGCAGCTCGCAATTCTGGAAGTCGACTTGGCCGGAGAACCGGGTGTTTCGACAACTTACATAGTTGACCAGTTTTTTATGGCCTACCATGCCGCGTCTTATGATCATGGGCTGCTGATTGAAACGGGGAACATAGTCCATCGAAAGTCGGGCGATAGCTGGCAGCGGCATGAACTGAAGGCCGAATTTCTGCAGGAAGCGTTTTCAGTTGAAGGCATCGATTTTGTTTTTGGCGATAAAGGCGAAATTTTTCGGTTTCAGGCCGGCGCATGGAGCAAAGATGATACCCCGACGGAACAGACAATTCTGGGGATGCATGGGCAAAGTCTGAATGCTCTGGTTGCGGTTGGTGAGCAGGGTACATTGCTGCGACACTCCACTTCAGGATGGGAATCCATTGATTTGCCGACGAACGTCTATCTCCGCACGTGTTGGGTATCTGCCAAGGATAGCTTGCTCGCCGGGGGAGATGGAGGAACGCTTGTCGAAATCAGAGATCAGGAATTTCTACCTGTCGACACAGGTCTAGAAGGCGACGTTCTCGCTCTTTGCGAATACAAGGGTAAAATCTATGTTGCGGATTCCGATTTCGGCGTTTCGCTGCTCGAAAACGGTCGGATAGAACCAGTTGCCAACCTGGGTTACGTTTATCGTCTGACAGCAGGAAAACGATGGTTAACGGTGGATGCAGGACAGTACGTTTTCCAGTTTGATGGCGTTACTTGGCGTGGGTTCGAGATTTCGTATCGAGATGGATATCGTGCAGAGCTGTTTGACATGGCGTCCATCGGACTGTGAAACTGGCTACTTCACTTTGGATACCTTAACCGACAAGTATTCCCGCACCTTTACCAGATCCAAATCGGCTATGCTCAGCCCCGCCGATCGCGGCTGTAGCATGCGTAACACGAAGAGTTCGCCGGCCTCGGGAAACTCTGCATATCGCTCTTCTGCAATCTCAAGACCCCTGGCGCCCGCCACGCGCAGCCCGTCGATATGCGCCTCCAACTGCTCCAGAACGCGCGCAATGCGTTCTTCGTCCATGTTTTCGTTGGCGGGATCGTCTGGGTTGAGCAGGGCGTCATCATAGATGGTCCAGAGGAACGCCGCCTGCTCGGCATGCTGGCGCACGATGTCTTCGAGAACCGGTACGCTCATCAGTTGAGGTTCACCGAACTGCCGCGGATGCGGTTCGAAGCAGACGCATGCGACACGAGGTTCTTGCCGCGAATGGTGATGTGACCATCCTTTTCCATGATGATCACGGATTTTCCGACTCGCAGCTCGATGCGATCCTCAGCGGTGATCTTCACCGTTTCGCCATCACGGACAACGCCGGGTGGCATCTTGGCGGGTTCCTGGCGTGCAGGCTTCACAATCCGGCCGATGATAAGCGGGCGCGATCGATCGCCATCTTCAAACAAAAGCGCCATTTCGCGGCCTGTATCCTCGGCAGAAAGAGCACAGAGTGCACGCGCCGTGCAGGCTTTGTCACTTGGATTGCCGGAATAGACTACCAGCGGATCGGGCCCATCGAACCCCATCAATATTCCAATGACAACGCCTTCGGTCTTGTCTTTCACATCCATGGCAATACCTTTGCGTTCATACCACGCAAGTATCCCACAGCTTGGCCGATTCACCAAGTCCGGTCGCTTGCCAGCATGCACCGGCCCAGCTTGTACGCGGGCGGGCGGCCTGGGCAAGTCGGGAATACCCGCCTCAGCTAACCTGAGCCTAACATTGCAAGAATCGGAAACATCTGAAACAGTTGGGTAAAGGTAATTCTTGCTATCTTATTAAGGTTGGGGGGTATGGATTTTTCAAGTCTCCTCGAGTCAGTCGGTGACAAAGCGCCCTCTGGAATCGAGCTGAGAAACGATTCCAGGTTTCATGCAATCGAAAGGTTGCTGGGCCCTGCAGCACGCGAGAACCGGCTGAACCCGGACGGTTCGCTGAATGAAAGTGCGCCCGATGTCGATTGGCAAGACGTTCTGGATCAATCGATTGCGCTGGCCAGTGAAGGCCGAGATCTGCGTCTTCTTGTCATCATCGTTCGCGCGACCGCAGCGATCGAGGACTTTCACGGGTTGGCAGAGGGTCTTGGCTTGTTGACCGACACGGCCGCAAACTTCTGGGACAGCTTACACCCAAGTTTGCGCGCGCGCGATGATCCCAAAGCCGCCGCCTTGCCGCGTATAAACGCGTTGAAGCAGCTCGAGAATGACGACAATGGTTTGCTGGGAGACCTGAAATATTCGACCTTGTTGAATATGCGGGGGCTGGGAGCGATTGCGGGCATCGACCTGGCCGAAGCGGCCCTCAGCGATTTTGAACATCTCAGCCGGGCTCCCTCGGGGTTGAACGAATCCGAGAAGGCTGCTCTGCTGGAAAAGCATACAAAGAAGGTCAATCGCGTGAACGCAGCGTGTCGCGCGCTTGCTGCCGAAGAGGCAGAGCGTGCTGCGTCGGTCATTACAGCGATTGCAAGGTGCGAAGCCGAGATCGACAAGCTGTGCGCGCAGATTTCGGCGAGTGGTGGATTTGACGGCGGTGTGGCGTTGTCCCTGCCTGAACTGCACGAGTTTCTTGCCCATGTCCGGGCGTCGTTCGAAGCAGGAGTTGCTGCAATGTCTGATGAGGACACCGATATCGGAGCAGGCTCAGCAAAAGTGGTTGATGACCCGTCCCCTCGCTCGGCACCGGCGAACAGCGCTGCTAACGGACCGGCGGCGACGGCCCCTGAGGCGATCAACTCGCGACGCGATGTCGAAAAGAGCCTTGATGCCATCATTGGATTTTACGAGCGCACCGAGCCTTCGAGTCCAATCCCGCATCTTGCCCGGCGAATGCGCCGGATGGTGTCAATGGATTTTCTTGAATTGATGGAAGAGATCGCGCCCTCGGGGCTGAAGGAATTCAGCTCGGTTGCCGGGGTCGAAGTGAAAAAGAAATAGAACAGATGTGAAAGGCACCAAGACATGAGTGAAAGCAAGCAGAAGGTCATTGAGAGAAACCGCGCACCGCGGGTTCAGATCGCCTATGATGTCGAACATTACGGCAGCCCGACAACCATCGAACTCCCGTTCGTGATGGGCGTGATGGCGGATTTGGCGGGGGCTTCGGAAACTCCCGAAGCGAAAAAATCGGTAAACGACCGCGCCTTTGTCGAAACCGATGCGGGCCGGTTCAACAAGTTCATGGAAGCGCTCGGGCCGCGCGTGAAGGCACGGGTCAAGAACACGTTGCCCGTGAAGGAAGGCGAAGAGGCCGATGATGAGATGTTCGTCGATCTGACATTCAAGAACATGTCGGATTTCGCGCCCGACAAAGTGGCGCAGCAGGTTCCCGCGCTGGCCGAACTTCTGGAAATGCGCCGCCGCCTGGAAGAATTGCTGGGCTACATGGATGGCAAGGTCGATGCCGAGAAGCGCATTGCCCAGCTTTTGAACAACGAACCGCTTCTGGCCCAGGCGGCCGAACAAGCGATGAAAGCAAACGAAGGCAAGGAGGGCTGATCATGGCTGAGAAAAAACAAGAAGCGGGTGCTGGCGTTGCTGAAGCCGAAGCGGTTGATCTGGGCGAATTCAGCGAGCTTTTGGAAAAAGACTTCCGGGTCAAGGACAAGGACAGCGACAAGCTGAAGGAGTTGGTCTCGAATCTGGCGCTTGCTGCGCAAGAACGTTCAGGCACCGCGACCATCTCGGGCAATGCCGTCAAGTCGATCAAATCGCTGATCTCGGGGATTGATTCGATTCTGACACAGCAAATGAATGAGATTCTACATTCCGATGAAGTGCGTGAGATCGAAGGCACCTGGCGCGGGCTGCACTATCTGGTGAACAACACCGAGACCGATCAGAAGCTGAAGATTCGCGTCTTGAACATCAAGAAGAACGAATTGGCCGACACCCTGGAGGACTACGAAGGCCAGATGTGGGACCAATCACCGGTGTTCAAGAAGCTTTACACCGATGAATACTCGATGTTCGGTGGTGAGCCGTTCGGCGCTATCGTGGGAGCTTACGAGTTTTCGCAACATCCGCGCGATGTCGGCATGCTTCGAAATCTGTCGGGCATATGCGCCTCGGCGCATGCTCCGTTCATTGCTGCCGCCGCACCTCAGCTCTTCCGCATGGAAAGCTGGCAGGAACTACCCAACCCACAGGATCTGGAACAGATTGTCAGCTCACCGGACTATGCCAGCTGGCAATCCCTGCGCGAAAGCGAGGACGCCCGCTATATCGGCCTAACAATGCCGAGAGTGCTGGCGCGGCTGCCGTATGGTGCCGACACGGTGCCTGTGAAAGGGTTTGATTTCGAGGAGGTGATCGACGGCAAACATGATCACTATACTTGGATGAACGCCGCTTTCACCATGGGTGTGAACATCAACCGCAGCCACAAGCTTTATGGCTGGGGAACACAGATCCGGGGTGTCGAATCGGGCGGCACGGTGACCAATCTGCCGGTTCACTCCTTCCCGACCGATGATGGCTCGGTGGCAATGAAGTGCCCCACGGAAATTGCCATCGACGACCGTCGCGAGGCCGAACTGGCCAAGCTCGGGTTGATGCCGATCCTGCACCGCAAGAATACCGATGTCGCCGCGTTTATCGGCGCGCATTCGCTGCAGGATGACGAGGCCCGCGCCGGGCGCTTGGTCGATCCCGATGCACAGGCCAACGAGCGGCTTTCCGCAAACTTGCCCTATCTTTTCCCGGTGTCGCGCTTTGCCCACTATCTCAAGGCGATTGCTCGCGACAAGGTCGGCACGTTCAAGGAACGTGGCGACATGCAGGTCTGGCTCAGCGAGTGGATCAACCGCTATGTGCTGGCCAATCCGGCCATGGCCGACGACAAGGCCAAGGCCAAACGGCCGCTCGCAGCGGCGGAGGTTCAGGTGGATTCGGTTGAAGGCCGCCCGGGCTACTACAACGCCCGTTTCTATCTGCGACCGCATTACCAACTCGAAGGAATCAACGCGAGCCTGCGGCTCGTTTCGGAACTGCCTTCGGTCAAAACTTGAAGCAAGACTATTTTGAAAAAGGAGACTTCCAATGCCACTTACGGCTTATCTGAAAATCCCCGACATCGCCGGTGAATCCCAGCGTGCCGAGCATGAAGATGAAATCGACGTCCATGATGTTGGCTGGATCATCGAGCAGGCCTCGGTTGCGCAGGTCGGACGCGGCCGCTCGCAATCTCGTGCCAAGGTCGATGCGCTGAAGTTCAAGAAGTACTACGACGCTTCGTCGCCCTATCTCGCGTTGGCATGCATGCAGGCCAAATCTTTCGACGAGATCGTGCTGATGGTTCGGAAGGACTCGGGCGAGGCGCACCTGGATTACCTCACGATCACGATGACCAATGTCATCATTTCCAGCTATCACGTTCTGGGGATCGGCGTTGGCGAAGGTCAGATGATCGAGGAAGAAGGCGCATTCGCGTTCGAGAAGGTCGGCATCAAGTACATTGTGCAGGCCGATGACCACTCGGCAGGCGATGAGCACGAAGTCGAATTCGATATCGCTGCCGGGGCATGATCGGCGGTCCCGGAGTAGCGCATGTCTGACACGTCTCAAGTTCCCGGCTCTCGCCAAGAGGCCGTTCAGCCATCGCTCTGGGATCGTCTGACAGACGATCTTCCCGGGATCGTCGCGGAATCGGAAGGGCTCAGGCGGGAGCTGGACAAACTTCTGCCTGAAGCAGGAGCGATTGATACTCTGCTCGAAGGCGGTGCGCGCGCAATTGAGGCGCGCACCGACCTTGACGATGAAACCCGCCAACGACTGCATCGTCTGTTGCAGCAAACCATAGAGCGGCGGCGGCTCGAGGATCGCGGCATCGTGGTCACACCGCGGGTTCTGCGTGAAGCAGTTCGACGCGACATCGAAATGCTGTTCAACGTCGAGCGGCTGGAGGCCGATTTCCTGCTGAGCGAACGTGAGAGGCTGACCCATACAAGCCCTGAGGAACGACTCGTTGATTTTCCCGAGGTGCGAAATTCGGTGCTGAATTTCGGAGTTCCGGCCTTTTCGGGCCGCAAGGGAACGGACTTCAACAAGGAACTCCTGGCTCGCGAATTGCGCAAGGTTCTGATATCGTTCGAGCCTCGCTTGAAAAAGGAAAGCATCAAGGTCGAGATCAAGATCGAGGACAAGAAAGGCATGCGTATCGAAATCGATGGCATGCTGTTGCTGTCGCCGGTTCCGGAACGGCTCAGGCTTTCAACGATGATCGATCTCGAAAGCGGCAAGGCTGCGACTACTGTCGAGGATATCTGATGGATCGTGTTTTTCTCGAATACTATGAGGAAGAACTGACACATATCCGCTCTCTGGCGGGCGAGTTTGCAGCGATCCATCCCAATGTTGCGCGAAACCTATCAATTGAATCAACACCTTGCCCAGATCCTTATGTCGAAAGGTTGCTCGAAGGCGTTGCCTTTCTAGCCGCCCGCACGCGGCTCAAAGTCGATGGCGAGGCCAGTCGTTATGTGCGCAACCTGATTGATGCTCTCTATCCTGATCTGGCAGGTCCGGGCCCGGCAATGTCGATGGCCCGGCTCGAACCCGGGCCGCAGGTCGAGCGCATGCTAGATGGTCATGTCGTGAAACGCGGAACCCGTGTCATTGCCAGCTTGCGGGAAGGCTTGCAGACTCGCAGTACGTTTTCCACCGCACAGGATGTGCGGCTCTGGCCGATCAAGGTAGTCGAGGCCGACTATCTTCAGGATCAGGGTACGCTCAATCAGGCTGGAGTGCCTGAGCATAAACTACGCCAAGCTCAGGCAGGGCTTCGGCTGGTCCTCAAGCGCGATGGCGCGGGATCGTTGGCAGAATTGTCGCTCGACAGTCTTGATGTTTATCTCGGCGGTGATGGACGGGGCGGTGCTCTATTCGATGCGGTTTTCGGTTTTGGTATTGGAGTTCTGGCACGGCCCAACAGCCGCAAGCTTACGCACGAAACAGCGGCGATGCCCACGATGATAGGAGTTTCGGGCGAAGAGGCGCTGCTGCCGCGTGTGCGCGCTTCGTTCGAAGGATACAGGCTGCTGCGCGAATACTTCCTGATGCCCGAGAGGTTTTACTATGCTCGGCTTGGCGGGCTGGCGCCGGCCGTCAAACGTTGCGACAAGGAAGACGATACGCTTGAGGTTCTTATTCTGCTGCGCGAACCGATAAGCGGCCTGACCGGCGTGAGCGTACGCGACTTCAAGCTTTCTACTGCACCTTTGATCAACCTCTTCGAGCGGGAATGTGATCTCGTTGAAGTCAAGGAATCGCGTGCTTCGCATATCGTGCATGCCGATCGCACCCGCCCGCGTGACTACGAAATTTACCGGCTTCTTCGGGTGGAAGACGCTGACAACGAAGGGCCACAAGCCCTCATCACTCCGATGTTTTCGATTGAGCATCTGGGCGACAGCGGCGTGGTCTATACAACGGAGCGCCGCCCGCGTCGTCCGGGCGAGGACGAAATCCGACGCGGCCAGACACGGACGAGCTATACCGGCGACGATTTTTACGTCGCCATTGCCCAACCCGGCACTGCTCAGCGCGGTGTCAACATGCCGCGCCGGCTCGACATCCGCGCGCTCTGCACCAACCGCGATTTGCCGATTCTGGATGACACTCCGACGCTGACGTTGGAAACCGGCGATCCGGTGAAAACTATCGAATTGCTCGCACCTTTTCGGCGGCCCAGATCTTCGCTTCGGTCAGCTCTGCCCTATGGCGCAAGCAACGAATCACGGATCGACGATCTTACATGGCGCTGGATATCCCAGCTGTCGCTCAACCACTTGTCGCTTGCCGCAGAAGACAAGCAGGACGAACCGCTGCTCGCGCTTCTCAGGCTCTATTCAGACCGCGGCGATCCAACGCTGGAGCGTCATGGTCGTGCCGTTGTCGGCGTCACCTCGCGGGCGGTGGTCGAGCGGCTGGGCCTCCCTGGCCCGTTGTGTTTCGGTCACGGAACCGAGCTAACGCTGGAGATCGATGAACAACTTCTTACCGGCGGCAGTCAGCTGTTGTTGTCGGCGCTGCTCGCTCAGCTGTTTGCGCGTCATGCGGCAATCAACTCATTCGTGCGGACCAAGACCCGCCTGACCCACAGCCAGAAGGAGATAGCATGGCCAATGACCCACGGCACACGCGCCCTGGTCTGAACCGCAGCCCGGATCCGGAGAAAGCCGCGACGATGGATTTCTTTGAATTGCTCCGGCAGCTTGAGGGCGATGGTCTGCGCTTTGGTCGTTCCGGCGGGCCAGAGCGGGAACCGGCGCGGTTGGGGCAGGTTGCACGGCTCGATTTCGCCGCATCAGATGTTGCTGCGCTCAATCCCGGTGTCGAAGGTGCTCCGCCCTTTGTCGGTGTAAACGTTTTGGGCCTTATCGGTCCCGAAGGGCCGATGCCGCTACATTATACCCGATGGATCATGCAGCGCCTGTCGAACCGGTGGTTTGCAGGCGATGCGACGGGGGCCACCTCGGACACCTCGTTCATCGACTTTCTAAACATGTTGCAACACCGGATGCTGTCGCTCTACTGGCGCTCATGGGCCGAGGCGCGTCCGGATGTGCATATTGCCCATGGCGATGGCGGGCGAGTCATCGGTTTGATGCGTGCGCTCGCCGGAATTGGGCTGCCCGGAACCCGAGGGATCAGCGAAGGCCTTGACGCCGCCAAGCTGCATCACGCCACGTCGTTGGCGCATCACGTCAAGAACCCGGAGCGCTTGACCAGTTTTCTTGAAACCGTGGTCGGCGTACCGGTGAAAATGAAGGAGTTTCTCGGTGTCTGGGTTGATCTGCCGGAGCATTTGCAAACCCGTCTGGGGGCAGTGCATTGCGGCCTCGGTACCGGTGCGGTTGCTGGCGGGCGCGTGTTTGATCGTCAATCGCATGCCGAACTGCGCCTGGGTCCACTCACACTCGATCAGTTTACCCGTTTTCTCGATGACCCGGCTGCGTGGGCACGGCTTCGGCATGCCGTGATCTTCGCTTCCGGAAAAGAGCTTGCCTTCAGTCTGAGACTGGTTCTGGCTGCAGGTGAAGTTCCGGCGGCAAAATTGGGCCAGGCACGGGTTGGCAAAACCGCCTGGTTGGCGCCCGATCCGGAGACCGAGGCAGACGATTACTGCGTGCGAAACATTGTGGCCGAAACGTTGCGCAAAGAAAGGAGAGCGGCATGATGCTACGGTTCGTTCTCGAATCCGCCCCCCACGCCCAGAGTCAGCAAGAGCGTGTGTTTCAAGGAGGAACCCTTGTGATTGGAAGGGGCGATGATGCCGATTGGCAACTCAACGACCCGGACATGTTTGTTTCTCGTCGTCATTGCATCATCAGCGACGAAAGCGGCGCACCGACGGTGACCGATACGTCATCGGGCGGGTTGTTCATAGACAACGCGGCTAACCCGGTGGGTACCGGCAACTCCGTTCCGGTTGATGCGGGAATGCAGTTACGGATCGGTGATTTCGTGATCAGGGTTGAAGAGTGCGCCGATGCCGGAAAAATGGCCAGGACAGAGCCCGGTCCGCAGCCCGGTTCGTTCGTTTTCGAGTTCGGCGCGCCACCGGAGCCGGAAGAGAAGCGTGACCGCCCCGAGAGCCTACCCGACCCGTTCGACCCGCGCTCAAAATCGCGTGGACGCGATCCCTTTGGTCTGGATGAAGAGCCAGAAGAGACCACGCTCAAACCGGTTGATTGGGAAAACCCGATGGGGCTCGATCTGCGCAAGGGGGGGCCAGTCACGGAACCGGGCCGCACTCTGGGGCCGACGCCGCGTTCCGACGTGGCGGAAGCACAACCCGACCACACTGGCGCATCAAAATATTTCGGCGGCGAAAGCCAACCGCATTACGAGGCCCCGGCGCGCCCGCTGCAACAAATCCCCGAAGATCCTCCTATCGTGGCAGAAGTTCGGCTTGACCCGTCACCATCGCCACAAGTGACCGATCAGGCGAAACGCACCCCGGGAGCAATGTCGGCTGGCGAAGAGAGCGCCCTGCGGGCGGCGCTTCTTCGTGGCATGGGTCTCGATCCCTTGCAACTGCCCAGCAATGATCCGGAAGCAGAAATGGCTGCGTTGGGCGAGCGGTTCCGCGAGTTGGTTGACGGGTTGATGATGCTGCTGCGCAGCCGCGCAATGGAGAAGAGCCGGGCACGCGTGTCACAAACTATCATCGCCAACGAAGATGTGAATCCGCTCAAGTTCCTCGCCACGCCCGAGGATGCGATGGCCGCGCTTATCCAGCCTCGCGGCAAGGGATATCTTCCGCCCGATCAGGCGATAACCTGGGCCTACCGCGATCTGGCCGACCACCAGATGCGCACCTGGACAGCCCTTCAAGCCGCGTTGCGACGGATGATTGACAGATTCGATCCTGAACAGATCGAAAAGGAGGCCGAGAAACTCGGTATTTTGGAAAAACTCATCGCTGGCGGCAAAAGCGCCAAGATGTGGGATATGTATGAAGAGCATTACCGCGACCTCGCACAATCCGCCGAAGAACAGTTCCTTGGTGAAGTCGGCGCCGATTTTCGCGAGGCCTATGAAACCAAAAGGAGCAAATAAGATGCATTTTGACAGACGCAGCTTTCTCATCGCCGGCACTGCCGGCCTGGGCCTTGCGGGCTGCATGGGGCCGACCACGGCCAACATGGCAGTATCGGTGCAGGGTCGCGCCGGCATGAACCCCGGCCCTGATGGCAAGGATCGCCCGGTGACGATCTCGATCCTGCAGATGACCGGATCCTCGGCGTTTGATGCTGCCGACTACGTGTCGCTGCAAAGCCCGTCTTCGGCACTGGGTTCCGAACTGGTCAAGGCTGATCAGATCGTGATTTCCGGCACGTCGCCGGTCAGCAGGGTTATTCCGGTTCAGGCGGGTGCTTCGGTGATCGGAGTGGTAGGTGGCTTCCGCACACCCTCGGGCAAGGTCGTCCGACGCAAGATCGCCGCCCCGGCCAAGGATGCCGGGCTTATCGTCAGCGTCGGCCCGGGCGGTATCTCGGTCTCGATGGCCTGACGCCCAGGAAAGGCAAGGTATGACGGATAGAAATAAGGTTGTCTGGTCCGAGGGGCTCTTTCTCAGAACCCAGCATTTCCAGCAACAGGACCGGCGCAGCGAGTGGCTGGTACGGCAAGCCTTGCGCGCCACGCCGCTGCAAGGATTCGGCTTCGCCACGCTCAAACTCGACGCCAATGCGCTTGCTGCCGGGATGGTTGGGATCGAGCTTGCCGAAGGGGTATTTCCCGATGGTACCTTCTTTTCGATCCCCGATGGCAGCGCCGAGGTTGCGCCTGTCCCGGTGACCACGTCGACCGAAGCAGGGACCGTCGCGCTTGCCATTCCTGCCGAGCGCGCCGGTGCCGCATCTGTCGACCCTGCACATGCCGCGCCGTCGGGAACCCGGTATTGCGGCGAATTGGTGAGGGTGCGCGATGAAATTCGCAACGGTGCCGAGGAGACCGAGATCGAGGTGGCCAGACTCGCGCCAAGGCTGATGTTGCCAGGCGAGGAAACCACCGGCTATACCGTTTTGCCGATCGCGCAGATTTCGGGGCTAAATGCCGAAGGCGGCGTCGTTAAGTCCGAAAGCTTTTTGCCGCCCGCCCTGATGATTTCGGCCGTGCCCTGGTATGAGCAATTTCTCAAGGAAATGCTTACCGGAACGGATCACGTCTGCGAAGCCCATGCCGGTATGGTGGTGGGCGGCGCCGGTGCGTCGATGGAGAATTTGTTGATCCTGGAAGCCGCCAATACCGCCCGTCCGCGCCTGGCGCATCTGGCTCGACAAAACGATGTCCATCCATCCGAGCTGTTCCTGCATCTGGCGGGGCTTGCCGGGCAGCTGGCAACCTATGGCGCGTCGGCGCGCCGGTTTGCCGATCTTCCGGCCTATGATCATGGCAGTCCTGGCCCGGCGTTTCAGACACTGGCGGACGAATTGCGCTCGCTCATACTTTCGCTGTCCCATGTCGAGCCGAAGTCGCGGTCTTTGCCGGTGAATCGTCATTCGGAAAATATCTGGACCGTGCGTATCGACAACCCGGACATCCTGAACAAAAACCGTATCGTGCTCCGGGTCGGCGGGCGCATGTCGGAGGCGATGTTACGCAAGTTATTCGCCAGCAAACCACCGTGGGCGCGCCCGATGAGTTCGATGCATTGTGGAAATCGAAGCTGCCGGGGATCGCGCTGAAACCTTTGCATTCGCAACCGCGCGAAATACCCTATGATGGCGACAGGCTTTGCCTCGAGCTGGATCGCACGTCCGAACATTGGGCGGCGCTTTCGAACGCCAAGGGATTTGTCATCGGTGTCGCCGGAAAGCTCGACCCTGAACCCGAAATTGATTGCTATGCAGTGAGCCGCTGACCATGAGCAGGGATGATCCGTTCGGACTTGAAAACGATGCCGGGCGCACCCGTATCCGGCCGGTCAAGAAAAGTCGAACAACGCAGCAAGCGACCACGCCCGCCGGATCTCAAGGTGGGTTTCCGGGGAGCTTCTCTGGTCAACCCACGCCCGGAGCCTCGGTGCGCCTGCGCGAGGTGCGATCCAACGACAATCCGCTGATCAATGCCTTCTCGATCCTATTGGGCATGGCGCCCGAGTTGGAACGCGCAACTGCCCCGGAAAACCCCGATGTCCTGCGTGAGCGCCTTCTCGACAACCTGACCTATGCACGCGATGGCGCGGTGACGGCGGGCGTCCCACTCACACGCGCTGATCAAGCGGCTTGGTTCGTGGCCGCGCTGCTTGACGACATAGCGATCAACACGCCCTGGGGCGGCGCGTCCGGCTGGCCCGGAATGCCGCTGGTGGTGTCGCTTTATGGCAATGTCGATGCTGGCGAACGGTTCTTCGATCTGTCGGAAGAACTGATGCGCTATCCCGAACGCGATCCGGAACTTCTCGAACTGGTTTTCCTTTGCCTCTCGCTCGGATTTCGCGGCAAGCATCGCGTTGCCGGCGGCGCAGGCGAAGCCGCTTTGACCCAGATGCGCAATCAGATGGCGCGCCTTCTTCGCGATCGCGATGCTGACGACAAAGCCTTGTCGCCACATTGGGAGGGGGTCGTAGCGGATGATCAAGATCGTGGTTTCATCGTACCGATTTGGTCGATCGGAATGGTCGCGTTGGCGTTGATCACGGCGGTCTATGTCGGTTTGTCGATCCGGCTGTCGAACAAGGGAGAACAGCTTTTTACTCTTGCAACAGTCTTGCCCCCACCCACCCGGGCCGAAATATTCCGCCCCGTGATCGAAAACCAGACAACGCCCGTGATCACCATCAATCCGGTGCTTTTGGAGCTGCTGCCTCTCTTTGCCAAGGCCGCCCCCGAGAATACCGCCTCGGCACTGTCGGGGCGCGAGGATGTGTCGATCGCGGTGGTGGTCGTGCAGGGCACGAATCCTGAGCTTTTCCGCTCGGCCAAGGCGGATGTGAACAAGCCTTATCT
>CBDUGF010000012.1:0-49640 GCA_965366835.1 uncultured Rhodobacterales bacterium | reverse complement strand
ATAATCCCCAAGATCAATGCCGCGTTGCGCATCCCGTATCCTCTCCCGACCAGTCTGTCTCTTTACTTAATGCGTCACGCCAAAAACCTGAACTACTGGTTTTTGGCGTGACGCGCGAAACATTCATACGACGTGCTGCGGCCCGCCTCATCCCTGCCTGAGGTGTAAGGCGGAACGCGTCAGCGATGCCGCGCCCTTCATCCAAGCAGCTTTGCGCGAACCTTGTCGTCCCAGCCCAGATAAAGCCGTCCATCGGCCTCGATCAATGGGCGTTTCATCAGGGTCGGGTGCGCCCCGAGCAGCGTTTCCGGCGCTTGCGCCCGCTCTGCCTCGCTCAGCCCTCGCCATGTGGTCGAGCGGCGATTGAGCAGGTTTGCGCCGAATTTCTCAAGCGCGCGGGCTTTCACCGCGTCGGGGATGCCATCGCTGCGAACATCGCGAAATTCGACATTTTCAAGCGATTTCATCGCCTTGCGGCAGGTGTCACAGTTTTTCAACCCATAGAGCACCATCGTCATTCCCGTCCTCCATTTCTCATCATGTCTTTGACTCTCGGCGCGCAACCCGCCCTGTTTTGCTTGATTTTTGCGGATCAGATGCAATCATTCCGCCGCGTGATCCCGAGTTTCAGCTCCCCGGGCAGTTTGCCGGAGATGCTGAGAGTTCGCCAGTGATCAAGACCTGAAGACCGGCGCCCGCGCGGGCGCCACCGAAGACGAAGGAGAGGCGGCATGCCGAACGGCACCGTGAAATGGTTCAACCAGACCAAAGGATTTGGCTTTATCGAGCCCGAGGAGGGCGGCAAGGACGTGTTCGTGCACATCTCTGCCGTGGAAAGCTCCGGGCTCCAGGGGTTGAAGGACGATCAAAAAGTCAGCTACGAACTGGTCGATGGCTGCGACGGCCGCCAGATGGCGGGTGACATCAAGCTGCTTTAACACTGCCCGGCCGGGCTGCGATTGAAACGGGCGCCGCTCGGGCGCTCTTCCGGCCCGTTTGGCCAGTCGCACGCGCGGCGCGCTCTGCTCCGGATCAGCGGCTGACGCAGCCTTTCATGCCTTCCGGGCAATAGGTGCTGGAAACCCGGCGCACATGGCGCTTCTTGGCCCTTTGCACCGGATGAACCTTGACGGCCTGATAGGTCATGGTCTGGTTCGGCGTGCCGCAGCAGATCACCCCGTCGATGCTGATCGGCTGAAGCCCTGCGGGGCAATAGTTTACCGGCGAGGCATAGGGATAGATCTTGGGCTGCGCCGCCGCCGGCATCGCCCACATTGCCGCCATCGCGGCCCCGATCATCAAACTGGTCTTCATGCTAACCCCCATGGCTGGTTTTACCGTTGTTGAACAACAGGCTAAGACGCTTTGTCCGAGGGGTCAAATGTTTTGGCCCAGGATATCGTTTCCGACATTCAAACTAGCGCCAAATCGGGGGATGCGGGGATGACGCCGTTTTTCCCGGCACCACAGGCCGGGTTTCACCCCTCCAGAACCTGCTCGAACTCCTGCCATTCGCGGGCCGACATGCCCGAATTCTCTTTGGTCACAGCTTCCCCCGCCAGCATCCGGCGCAGGCAATCCATCATCTGCGCGCTCATCGACACCGCGCCCATCCGGTAATCCTCGAACGCCTTGTAGGCAAACGGCACCCAATCGGCGACTACCTTGCAGATCGCATCGGCATAGACCCGGATCTCATATTGCGCGTGGGAATCGGCGCGCAGCCGCAGGAAGTGCAGAAGATTGTGGAGGTCGACCTTCCAGTACCACTGGGTATAGATATTTGCCGGCAGATTCATCCGGGCCAGTTCGCGCGCCAGCCCTTCCTTGCCATCGTCCGAAATCATCTCTTCGTAATGATCGTAGCACCGCGCCGCATCGCCCTTCAGGATGTCCAGAACCTGGGCGGCCGCAGCATCCGACAACAGCTCGCCACGGCCCTGATTGTTGACTTCCGATTGCGCCGCCAATGCTTCGCGCGCCGGAATGTAGAACTCGCGGTCGAGGATCGAATAGCGCGCCGAATACTCGTTTACATTCGCCGTCCGGTGCCGGATCCATTGCCGCGCCACAAACACCGGCAGTTTCACATGCAGCTTGATCTCGCACATCTCGAACGGGGTCGAATGCCAGTGCCGCATCAGATAGCGGATCAGCCCCTCGTCATTCTGCACGCTCTTGGTGCCCTTGCCATAGCTGACCCGCGCCGCCTGACAGATCGCCGCGTCGTCGCCCATATAGTCGATGACCCGCACAAACCCATGATCCAAAACGGGAATTGCCGAATAGAGATGTTTCTCCATCCCCGCGCTTACCACCCTCAAGGTCTTGCTCGGATTGGCGCGCTGTTCGTCGATTTCGGCCTGCTGTTCGGGGGTCACTGTCATGTCATTCTCTCTTGCGGCGTGAGTCGTGGAATTTCGGCTTTACCATATATTGGGGAATCCGTACTAGGAATAACAATATCAGGTCATGCAACGCGGCAACGCGGCGCAGCCAATTCACCGATTACGGGTTAATCATGTTGACAAGCCGCCCCCCAGTCCGGATTTTGCAGGCAAAGGTCAAAGAACCGAGGGCAGTAATAACATGAAAAGATCAGTTTTTCTTGGTGCCAGCTTCGCAGTGCTTGTCGCTTGCAGCAGCACCAACCCGTTCATAACCAATGCCAATGGCGGCGGTGGCGGCACCGGTGGCACCCCCACCACGACCACCAACCGGCTTCCCGAAAGCGTACGCGGCGATGCCCACCGGATAAGCTATTCGCCGGGCGCGGGCACGATCACTGTCGAAGGGATCACCCTCGACAACACCACGGTCAGTTCGATCTATACCCGCAACGCCGGCCTCGACCGCCCAGGTTATCAGGCTTATGCAACACAGGATGATGCGCTGGACCGTCAGTCCGTGGCCTATGTCATGCAGTCGGGCAATTCCGGCTCCGTACGGGCGGGCGTCGTGGTGACTGGCGGGCAATTCAACCGCGTCTTCGCCGGCAACTATGCCGAACGCGATGGTGGCTTTACCCCACCGCCGACAACGCCGACCACCGGCCTCGTTTCCTATGCGGGCAACTATGTCGGCATGACCAATGGCGGCCCCGACCTGCCCGTCCCTCCCGGCACCCCGGCCGAGGTGAACCCGAACGCGCCGAATGTGGTGACGGGACAGATCTTCATCAACGCCGATTTCGCCGACAACTCGGTGAACGGCGCGATCTATGACCGCACGCTCGAAACACCGGGCGGCACCGCGCTTATCCCAATTCCCTCTGTTGTTCTGATCGCAACCTCGATTGCCGATGACGGCACGTTCGACGGCACCGTCGAATATTCGCTGGTTCAAGGCAACGCCGCCGTGCTCGGTGACTTCTCGGATGCCGTCGGAACAAGCATCGGCAGTTATGGCGGTGTGTTCGGCGGTCCTCAGGCCGAAGCTGTCGGCGGTGCCGTGGTACTGACCGAATGGGACGGCCCGCAGGATCCACGCGGGATCGAGGGCGAGCTTGAATGGGGCGTTTTCGTTCTCGACCAATGCGGCACGCCTGGCGCCAACGCCGCGATCTGCGCCGACGTCAACCCTGATGCCGGGACGCCTTAACCACAGCGTTGCCGCGGCCTTCCTTTCGCTGACGGCGCTGTGGGCCGCCCCCGCCGCAAACGCGCAACAGAAAACCGAGCTTAGCTTGCCCCAGGCTCGCGCCGTGGCTATCGCGGCCTTGCAAGAGGGTCGTCCGCAGCTCGCCTATTCCCTTTCCAAGGAAATGCTCAAGGCAAATCCCAGGGATGCCGCCGCCTATATCGTGATCGCGCGCGCGCTCGAACAGATGCGCAACCCCAAGCTCGGCCGCCGTGCCGCCGGCTACGCATTTCGCTACGCCCAATCCCCGAATGACCGGTTTCTCGCGGCGCAGATGGCCGCCAACCTTTCCCATCAGGCCAAGCAATTCGGCTATGCGCAATACTGGCTGCGCCGCTCGATCGACAGCGCCCCGGATCAGCGCCTGCGCCAGCAAACCATCAATGATTTCAGACGTGTATCGCGCGAAAATCCGCTGCGCTACAACATCCAGTTCTCTGTCGCACCCTCCGACAACGTGAATTCCGGCACTGACAATGACTATTCCACCGCCGATGGCCTGACCGGCGCTGGTGTCATCTCCGACGATGGCCAGCCGCTCAGCGGTGTGGTGGTCAAGGGTGGGTTGACCGGCTCCTACCGATTGCACCTCAGCAAGACCACGGAAACGCGCTTCACCGCCAAGCTGCAAACGCGGCAGGTGTTCCTGTCCTCCGCCGCCCGCCAGAAGCTTCTCTCCAGCCCCTTCCCCTCGGTGCAGAACAAGACCGGGCGCGATTTTTCCAGCACGACACTGGAAATGGGCATCGCCCACAGCTTCGCGCTCGGTCAGAGCGCCGACCGGCCCAAGGGCAACGGCTTCGGGCGCGTCTCGTTCAGCATCGGCCAGCAATGGTACGCGCAGGACCCCTATTCGCGATACGCCACGCTCGGGATCGAACGCGGGATCACCCTTGCGCAGGGGCGGAGCCTCAAGTTCGGTGCCGCCTACACCCGGCGCGTATATGATGACCCGTTCCCATCCGACCGCGTGGAATTGCGCGTCGATTACGCCCATGCCTTTGACAACGGGGCGCAATTGGGCACCGGCGTTCTCTTCGCGCGCACCCGTGCCGATGGCAACAACCGCGACAATGACACCGCCAATGTCTATGTCACCTATCGCCCTGCCAAGCGGATCGGACCGGCCAAGGCCACCTTCACCCTCGCCGCGGTCCAGTCCGATTACCCGACCTACCTGTTGCTCAACCCCTTCCCCACGCCGGTACCAGGCGGGCGCAGCGACCAGACCCTCTACGGGGCCGCTGCCTTCCAGTTCGACCAGTTCGAATTCGCCGGATTCTCGCCCGAGCTTCTGGTCAGCACACGGCGCACCACGTCGAATGTCAGCCGCTTTGACACCAGCGAGCTAACCCTGTCTATTGGCATCAAGTCGAGTTTCTGATCCGTGCCGCACGGCCGGGTCGCAATCGCTCGGACCTGCCACATCACCGGGGAGCACGCATATGCACATCAAATACCTTCATACCATGGTCCGGGTGAAGGACCTTGACGCCACCATCGCCTTCTTCGAATTGCTGGGCCTCAAGAAGACCCGCCATTACGACAGCGAAGAGGGCCGCTTCTCCCTGGTTTTCATGGCCCCGCCCGACCAACCCGACTGCCCGGTCGAGCTTACCTACAACTGGGACGGCGATGACGGCCTGCCGTCTGACAGCCGCCATTTCGGCCATCTCGCCTATGAGGTCGGCGATATCTACGCGATGTGTCAGCACCTGATGGACAATGGCGTGGTGATCAACCGGCCGCCGCGCGATGGCCGCATGGCCTTTATCCGCTCGCCCGACAATATCTCCGTCGAGCTGCTGCAAAAAGGCGACTCCCTGGCGCCAGCCGAGCCCTGGGCGAGCATGGGCAACACCGGTCATTGGTAAGAACGACGCTGTTTGCTCTCGGGCTGGCGCTGTGCTGTCACACCGCGCGGGCCGAGTGCCGTCTTGCCCTCGCCCTCGGTCTTGACGTTTCCGGTTCGGTCGACAGCGCCGAACACAGCCTGCAACGCCTGGGCCTGTCGCGCGCCCTGCGCCACCCCGAGATCGTCGCGCTTCTGGCGGCGCCGGAGCAGCCGCCGGTCGAACTGATGATCTATGAATGGAGCGGGCCGGGAAGCGCGGCGCCGATCCTGCCCTGGACCCGGATCGACGATGCCGCACAGATCGGCGAACTCGCACGCGGCCTCGAGACTGCCCCGCGCCGCGCCGCCGATCCCTCCACCGCGCTTGGCGCGGCGATGGGTTTCGGCATTGCCGCGCTCTCGACACGCGATTGCTGGCAGCGCACACTCGACATCTCGGGCGATGGCATGTCAAACACCGGCCCCCGCCCGGCGCCGCTGCGCGCGACGGCCACAGCAGCGGGTGTCACCCTCAACGCGCTCGTCATCGGCGCCGACACGCCGCGCAAGGGCGATGCCCGGTTTGTCGAGATCGGCGAATTGGTGGCCTACTTCCAGGCAAACGTCATCTCCGGCGCCGGCTCGTTTGTTGAAACCGCCCTCGGTTTTGCCGATTACGAAGCGGCAATGATCCGCAAGCTCAAACGCGAACTTCAGGGGCTGACCATCGCCCTGCGCTGAATCACGGAAGGTTTTGCGTTGTCTTCGGTGATGCTGGTTGCCAAAGCGGTTGCGCCGCCTGGCGGCGTCGCCAGGGCGCCTCGCTTCGCTCGGCCTTTCCCCGCGCTCAGACCAACCATGGCGCTGAAGTTTGGCGGCTGCGGAAGCTGAGATTTTGTGCAGAAATCGGGTCCACTCGCGCGCGGAAACGGGCCGAGCATCGCGTTGCCAGGCCCGCTGGCGTCAGTAGATATAGCGGATCTGGTCGGTCCAATACCGCTCGACCCGGCGCAAGGCGGTGGTGATGTCGTCCAACCCCTCATGGCTCAGCACGTTCTTCTGCACCAGCCCCTCGGCATGGCGGCCAAAGAGCTTGCCGACCACATCGCGGATTTCGCGGCCGCTCTCGGTCAACCGCACCCGCACCGAGCGGCGGTCGATCTCGCAGCGCTGGTGATGCATGTATCCCATCTCGACCAGCTTCTTGAGGTTGTAGCTGACATTCGAGCCCTGGTAATAGCCGCGCGATTTGAGTTCGCCCGCCGTCACCTCGTTGTCGCCGATGTTGAACAGCAGCAAGGCCTGAACCGCGTTGATCTCAAGAACGCCGATCCGCTCGAATTCATCCTTGATGACGTCCAGCAACAACCGGTGCAACCGCTCGACCAGCGACAGGGCGTCGAGATAGCCTGCCATGAATCCCGCCTCGGACCCGTCGCTCATCCCGCGTTCGCCTGCGGGGCCTTCGCTCATCGGCATATGGATACTCATTCTCATCTCCGTCGAAACTGCTTGAACATGAGAAATGAACGATAAAGCCGAAAAATGCGTTAAATCGGGGCGTTGGTTAGTTAAAAATTGCACGAATGCAAATGCGGCCTGTCCGGTCCGGGCTACGCACCGTAGCGCAAGGCTGCCAGGTGGCGGCGCCGCTTTCGGCTCGCGGATCGAATGCCGGCGGCTGATCCGCCGCCGCGCCGCGTCAGCCGGCGTCGATCGCCGCGCGGATTTCGCAGACCATTTCAGCGACGCGCGCTGGCGGCTCGGCCTGGCCGCTGATCCATTGATAGAGATCCTGGTCGTTTTCCCGCAAAAGCGTGTCATAGGCTTCGAGCCGGTCCGCCGCCATCGTCGCGAGCCGTTCCTGGGCGAATTTCGTCAGGATCAGGTCCATCTCCTTGGTCCCGCGGCGCATCGAACGCATCTGCATCCGCTTCAGCCGGGCTTCGCGCTCTTCGCCTTGCGATCTCGGCTCATCCAAGTCCCTGTTCCTTCAGATACCCGGCCAGACGTTTCTCGAGCGCGCCGAGGCGATTGGCGGTCTTGTTGGCGCGCGCTTTCAACTCGCGCAGTTCCGACAGGATGTCGCGCATGTCGGCGTCCTGCATCGGGTTTTCGCCGGGGGCATCGACACCATCGCCGACCCCTTCAAGCAGCCAGGTGATCGACACGTTGAGCAGCCCGGCCAGCATCTGCAACTTGTTGGCACGCGGCTCGGAGATGTCGTCCTCCCAATCCTGCAAGGTGACCAGCTTGATGCCGATCCGTTTGGCAAGTTCCTTCTGACTCATGCCCGACGCTTCGCGCGCGCCGGTAATCCGATCTCCCAGGGTGGCGCTTGCGGCATCAAACCAGCCCTCGTCGCTATCTTCGCTCATCATCTCGTCCTCTTGGTGCAACCCGGCCGAACACGCTTGATCGGCCTTTGCGCGCAACCTATGACAGTGAGCAGCAGAACTCAAACAGGGCACCGACCAAATGGCCTTTCTCTCCGACACACTTGCGCGGGTGAAACCGTCGCCCACCATCGCGGTCTCGAATCTGGCGGCAGAGCTCAAGGCCGCGGGCCATGATGTCATCGGTCTGGGCGCCGGCGAGCCCGATTTCGCAACGCCCGAGCACATCAGGGCGGCGGGCATTCGCGCCATCAACGAGGGCAAGACCAAATACACCGCCGTCGACGGGATCGCCGAATTGAAAGCCGCGATCTGCGCCAAGTTCAAGCGCGACAACGCGCTGAGCTACGAGCCGGCCCAGGTCAGTGTCGGCACCGGCGGCAAGCAGATTCTCTACAACGCCCTGATGGCGACGCTGAACCCGGGCGACGAAGTGGTGATTCCGGCGCCCTACTGGGTAAGCTATCCTGACATGGTGCTGCTGGCGGGCGGCACGCCTGTCGCCGTGCCGGCCACGCTCGAAAACGATTTCAAGCTCAGGCCGGAACAGCTCGAGGCGGCGATCACGCCGCGCACCAAATGGCTGATCTTCAACTCGCCGTCAAATCCCACCGGGGCAGGATATTCGCGGGCCGAACTCAAGGGCCTCACCGATGTCCTGATGCGCCATCCACATGTCTGGGTGATGACCGACGACATGTATGAGCATCTGGCCTATGACGATTTCGAATTCTGCACCCCCGCCGAGGTCGAGCCCGGGCTCTATGAGCGCACCCTCACCTGCAATGGCGTCTCCAAGGCCTATGCGATGACCGGATGGCGCATCGGTTATGCCGCCGGCCCGAAACAGCTGATCGCGGCGATGCGCAAGATCCAGTCGCAGAGCACATCCAACCCCTGTTCGATCTCGCAATGGGCGGCGGTCGAGGCGCTGAACGGCCCGCATGATTTCATCGCTGAAAACAATGCCGCTTTCGCACGGCGGCGCGATCTGGTGGTCGCGATGCTCTCCGAGATCCCCGGCATCACCTGCCCGAAACCGGAAGGCGCGTTTTACGTCTATCCCTCGATCGCCGGGCTGATCGGCAAGACCACCGCAAAAGGCACGCTGATCGACACCGACGAGGCGTTTTCCAAGGCGCTGCTCGAAGAGGCCGGCGTTGCCGTGGTCTTTGGTGCGGCCTTCGGCCTGTCGCCCAATTTCCGGATCAGCTACGCCACATCCGATGACGCCCTGAAACAGGCCTGCGCACGGATTCAGGCGTTTTGCAAAGGGCTGTCATGACCAAGGGCCAGATCACCGCGAACCTGCCCAGCCGGGATTTCGACAAGACCGAACGTTTTTATTCCCGTTTGGGCTTCGGGACTGAGTATCGTGGAGATCACTGGTTGATCCTTGGCCGCGCGGGTATGCTGGTCGAGTTTTTTCCACACCCTGAGCTTATCCCGGATGAGAGCTGGTTTTCAGCCTGTATGCGGCTGCCCGAGATTGATGGCCTTCATGCGGAATGGGGCTCGTTGGGGCTGCCTGACAAGGGTGACGCATTTCCCCGAATAGGCGCACCCTTCATCCCTGAGGGCGCGCCTCGCATGTTCACATTGCACGATCTGGATGGTTCTTTGTGGCGGGTTCTGGAAATGGGGGAAGCCGCATGAGCGCCGATCTGCCAGACTATTATTTCCGAGTGCGGGAAAACGGCGCCTTCGTGTTTCGGGTGGACACGGAAAACCGCCAGCGCCGCATCGAAATGGACCAGATCGCCGTGGTCAACATGCGCAATGGCGAGATCAAGCCGCATGGCCAGCGCGAATTGTCAAAGGAAGACCTGGCCGCGATCGAAGCCTGGATGGCCGAGCGCGCCGAAATCCTGGCGGCCCGCGATATCGACGATATCCTGCGCGCCGTCGACTATCTCAACCTCACCACCCATTGGGTGCAGAGCCGCGCCACCGACGAGCAGCTCGAGCATGTCACCGATGCGCTACTGCTGGCGATGCATGACCTGCGCACCGTGCTGGTACGCAAGAAGGCCGACCGGCTGCTGAAGGACTGACACCCGGGCCTGTTGTCCGGGTCTTGCTGGGTCGCGCTTTTTCGCGGACCGGTCGCGCCAGCCAACCGTCAGGATGGTTTGCGATGGTGGTTTTTGAGTATTTTTACCAAGAAAAAGCAGGCGCGACGCGGGCGCGGGTCAGGCAGGCAAGGCGCGGCGGAGGCCAGCGCCCCAGAAGCGCCACATCAGCAGCGCCGCCGCAACCGCCAGGCCCAGGGCGAGGCCAAGCCAGACGCCGACCCCATGATATCCCAGCACGAAGCCCAGCACATAGCTGGTCGGCACCCCGATCACCCAATAGGCCAGAACCGCGATCAGCATCGGCACGCGGGTATCCTGCACCCCGCGCAGCAGCCCCAGCGCCATGACCTGCGCCGCATCGACGAGCTGGAACAGTGCCGCCGCCGCCATCAGCACGATGCCGGTGGCGAGAACCGCGTCGCGCCGCGCATCGGAGGGATCGAGAAACAGGCCCACCAGCCATTCCGGCACCGAAAGGAACAACACCACCGACACCAGCGCCATCAGCATCGAGACGATCACCACGACCTGCGCGCCGCGCCGCAGCCCGAGCCGGTCGCGCCGCCCGACTGCGCGGCCGGCCCGCACCGTCGCCACGCTGGCCAGGCCGAGATGCACCATGAAGGTGGCCGAGGCGATTTGCAGCACGATGCCATGCGCCGCCAGCGGCACCGCGCCGAGCCAACCCATCATCACCGAGCTGGCCGCGAACAGGCTGACTTCGGCGAGGCTGGTGAGGCCGATGGGGGTACCCAGCCGCAGCACGAGCCAGAGCGCCGGAGCGTCGATCCGCCAGATCCGCTGAAACAGATGGTGCTGCGGCACCACCCGGATCACATAGGCCAACAGGATCGCGAACATCACCACCTGCACCAGCAACGAGGCCACCGCGGCGCCGCGGATGCCCAACTCGGGCGCGCCCCAGTTGCCGAAGATCAGCGCATAGTTGATCACACCATTGAGGACCGCCGCCACGATCGAGGACCACAGCACCACGCCGGTATGTTCCAGCGCCGACAGATAGGATTTGAGCACCATGCCGATCAGCGCGAAGATGATCCCGAAGCCGGCGATCTCCATGTATTGCGCCGCCAGTTCGGTGAGGGCGATTTCCTGGCCGAGCGCAAGCAGCAGGGGCCGGGCAAGCAGGAACACCGGCAGGCAGGCGAGCCCGAAGGCCAGCGACGCCCAGAGCCCCATCCGCGTGACCCGGCGCACCCGGGTCTCGTCGTGAGCCGCCTCGGCTTCGGCCACCGCCGGCATCACTGCCATCGCAAGGCCCGCGCCGAAAAGGAACAGCACGAAGAAAACCATGCCGCCGAGCACCTGCGCGGCCAGAGCGCTGACATCATACCAGCCCAGCATCACGGTGTCGGTGATACCGATCGAGAACTGCGCCAGATTGCCGCCGATCAGCGGCACGCCCAGCGCCAGCACGGCCCTTGTGTGGCCGCCATATGTGTTCTCGTTGCCCATTATTGCCATGCCTTACGCCGGGGGTGTTCCCAGAGCAAGCCGCTGCGCCATGGGCGGCGCCACACGCGCAGGCCCAGCCGAGCCTTCCCGGGGGAAAACTGCGCGAAATCGTGCTAACATCGCCCCGGAAACAAACCACCGCCGTCATGCGCCCTCGCGCGTCGCCCGGATATCCGCGGTCAAGACGCAGCGGCGACAAACGAAAGAGCAACGTCATGAGTTTCGACAGCCTGATCCCCGAGGCCCGCGCCTTTCTGCAAGCGTTGGCGCAAAACAACACCCGGGACTGGTTCCTCGAGCACAAATCCGATTACGAGGCGCGGCTCAAGGCGCCGGCTCTGCATCTTCTTGATGAGATCGCGGCGCGCCTGACCCGGCGCACGGGCGCGCCGGTCTCGACCAAACTCTTTCGGCCTCATCGCGACGTGCGGTTTTCAAAGGACAAGACGCCCTATCACACCCATCTGCACATGCTCTGGACCGCTCGCGCCGATAGCGGCGCCCCGACACAATGGTATTTCGGCATTTCCCCGGATTACATCAGTGCCGGTGGCGGGGTCATGGGCTTTGACAAGACCATGCTGTCGCACTATCGCGCCGCGCTCGCGGAACACGGCCCGGCGCTGCTGAGTGCCGTGAACGGGTTGCAGGCCCTTGGCGCGCGGTTGAGCGACCCGGAACTGAAACGGCCCGCCCCGCCGATCGCACCCGACGATCCCCTCGCCGATCTCGCGCGGCGCAAGTCACTTCGGCTCCGGTTTGAATACCCGCCCGAAATCAAGGGCCTTGCCGGCCGGCTCGAACATGACTTCATCAGCCTGCTGCCGATGCAGGAGGCGCTGAAGAAGTTGCTTGACGGGTAGTTTGCAGGCATTTGTTGAACCGGTTCGATGCTGAAACCGGCTCTGGACGGCGCCTTGCGCGCGCATCCCTGAAGACTCCCGCCGGACTGCATATCCAACAGCCAGGGCAGATCCGCCGGGGCCGGATCCAACTGCCAGCCTGCTGCCCGCGAGTCTCAAAGGGGGGGAGTGGTACCGCCTCCCTGGCTTGAACAGGGGACCTCTGGATCCACAATCCAGCGCTCTAACCAACTGAGCTAAGGCGGCACTGTCAGGCGATTTAGCTTCCGGGGCGGGCGATTGCAAGGGCTTTCAGGCAGGCAATCGGCGCGCGCTCAATGCCAGTGCGATCCCGCCCAGGGTGATGCCGACACCGGCCAGACCCTGCGCCGTCAGGGGTTCGTCGAGCCACAAGGCCCCGGCCAGGCTGGCCACGATCGGCGACAGCCCCAGCAGAAAGGTCGCCTCGGTCGCCGCCGCATGGCGCAGCGCGGTCAGCCACAACAGATAGCCCGCCCCCGAACTGAGCCCGATGAACAGTACGCCGGCCCAGACCGGACGGACCACGGGAAGCTCCGGCATGCCCTCGAGAAGGCCGGGCAAAAGCAACGCGGCAACCGCCGCAATCATCGCCAATGTGCCGACCTGAAGCGTCGGATAGCGGGCCAGGTAGGGGCGGTAGAGGATGGCGCAGACGGCGCCCGACCCCGCCGCACCCAGCGCCATTGCGACGCCGAGGGGATCGGCCGGGGCGGCATCCACCCCAAGACATAGCGCCACCCCCAATACGCTGATCGCAGCGCCGACCAGCTTGCGCATGTCAAAGGCTTCGCGGCGGAGGCCGACCGCCAACGCCATGGTGAGCAACGGAAATGTCGCGAAGATCACCGACGCCTGCCCGGCGGTGATCCGGGTGACCGAGGCGTTCAGCAGGGCGATCAGCAGCCCGAACTGGATTACCCCCAGTCCCAGCACCGGCAAGACATCACGCCGGGCCAGAGGCGCAAACCGCGCCGCGAGGAAGAACGGCAACAGAACGGCAGCCCCGATCGCATAGCGCAGGACCGCGATCTGCGTCGGCCCCAAGGCGCCGTAAATGCCGCGCGTCACAACCAGTGCCAGCCCGACCTGCACCCCGGTCAAGGCCGCGGCAACGAGGCCAAGGCGGCGGCTCACAAGGCGATTTCCCAGTTCTGTTCCACCACGTCGACGCCGAAACTCCGCGCCGGATTGGCCGACACCAGGCGCCAGCCGGTGGCCGCGTAGAGCGCGCCGGCGGCGCGGTGGCTCTCATGGGTCCAGAGCTGCATGCGGCTGTATCCGCGATCGCGGGCATAGGCCATGCAGGTTTCGAGCAGGCGTTTTCCCAATCCGAGGCCGCGCGCCTCGGGCAGCAGCAGGAACAGGCGCAGCTTGGCCGTGGCCGGATCGAGCCTTACGCAGAAGATCGAACCGAGCCGCTTGCCGGCTTGCTCGGCGATCCAGCCCTGCTCGCACTCCGGGTCATGCCGGTGCAGGAAGTCGGCGACAATATCGGCCACCAGCGCCTCGAAACTCTGGTCGAACCCCTCATCGATCCGGTAAAGCCGTCCGTGCTGCGCGATCAGCCAATCGGCATCCGTGGTTTCAAATTTCCGCAAGACAATTTCGGCCATCATGGAAGAATGAGCACAGGTGGCTTGCAACGCAAGATCAAACTGTCTAGCTCGAATGCAGCTTCAGGAGGGCACGTCATGAGCATCAACAAAGAGAGCAACATCGAGGCCAACCTGCAAATCGGCCCGACCGACCGCGGCATGGTGCGGCTCTATATCGAGGCCGGCGACATCGAGATCCCGATGGATTTCGAACCCGAGGAAGCCGAGGAAATCGCCGAAGAACTCCGTGCCGCCGCCCGCGCCGCCCGCGCCAAGGGCTGAACCTATACCCCGGGATCGCGGTAGCCCTGCAATCGCCGCGCGGCGTGGCGGGCAAAGCGGCGGATCAGCGCATTGCGCCGGGCCCCCGGCAATTTCGATTCCGCCGACATGCGGATGATCTCGGCGCCATAGGCGTCGGCGATGATCAATCCGGTATCGTCGGGCAGAAGCTCGGTCGGAAAACCGGTATCCACCGCCCAAAAATAGCGGTCACACCATTCCAGATAGCCATCCCATTTGCCGTCGGAGGTGAAATCGACCCGGCTGGACTTGCATTCGATCACCCAGATTTCGCCTTTCGGCCCCAACGCCATGACATCGACGCGTTTGCCCCGTTCCGGCACGAATTCCTCTACCGTCACGAAATCATGGCTGGTCAGGTGGCGGCAGACACCGCGGGCCAGAAGCTGCCCGGGTTGCAGCTGTGCCAGGGGCGAGAGGTCGGAAAAAGGCTGGTCGGTCATGTGCGAAATTCTGAACAAAAGATGAACATCTTGCAAGGGTGATTTTCTTCACCATGTTGACATGATACCAGGCAGTATTGTATTAAAATGAAACCTTTTGGTATCGAAAAGAGGATAGCATGAGTTTGCAGCCCGCCTTCCGCGCTCTGTCCGACCCGACGCGGCGCGAGATCCTGTGCCTGCTGAGCCAGGGGGAAATGAGTGTCGCGCAGGTTTCGGTCAGGTTCGATATGACCCGCGCGGCGGTCAAGAAGCATCTCAACGTGCTGGAACAGGGCGCGCTGATCACGGTGCGCCGCGAGGGGCGCGAAACCCTCAATGCGCTCCATCCCGAGGGCATGGCCCCGGTGCGCGACTGGCTTTCCTTCTTTGACCGCTTCTGGGACGACCGCCTCGGCGCTCTGAAAGATTCCATTGAAAACAAGGATATGAAGAATGACTGATACAACCATCCGCAAATCGATTTTCATCGCGGCCAGTCGGGATACGGTCTGGCAATACCTGACCGAGGCCAAACTGCTCGGCGCGTGGTTTCATCCCGCCAGGTTTGATCTTGCCGACGGCGAAGACTACACCCTTGTCAGCCAGAATGACGGGGATCGCATGTGCTGGGGCAAAGTGACAGAGATGCGCGCGCCGGATTACATGCGCTGGGATTTCACCGTCGGGCCGATGAACGGCGCGATGAGCCAGGTCGAATGGACACTCGCCGACGCGCCGGGTGGCACACGGCTGACGCTTGAACATTCAGGCCTGCCCGAAACCGCTGACGCATTCGGCCTCGTGCTTGCGCTCGACAAGGGCTGGCACGGCTTTCTGTCGAATTTTCAGGGGCTGGAATTGTGACTTGTTTTCCCCGCCTGCCCTGCCTATGTCGGTGAGTGGCGGTTCTGTCCCTCTCGTGACACGGTTGCATTCCGGTGGCCTTAAATACTTCCGAGGGAGCTGGCTCTGTCGAGGTCTTGGCCTCGTTACCCGGCGCCCACCTGTGCAAACAGGTCCTCGGGAATGAGATAACCCCACGGTCCGGATGGTTCCGCCGCATCCCTTTTGATCGAAAGAAAAAAACGCGCCCCGAGGGAGGAGCGCGCTTGCAGTGACTGGAGTCTTGGGTCGTCGATTTAAGATCGACTGTTTCGAGGTCTTATCGTTGCAGAGGCCTGCCGCGCGCTGCCGGGGCCTCAGCCCGCACCAGCGCCGCTTGCGGTCTCGGCGGTGCCACGCGTTCGCGCAATCCGCCGCCGGGCCCGTCATCGTCATCATCCTTCATCTTCATCACCGCGATGGCAAACTGCACCCCCGCGAACACGATGCCATTGGCAAGCCACAAGACCAGCACCGCCAGCCATCCCTTGTCGGAATGCGTGACCAGGTGCCAGAGATTGCCAATGTTGAAATAAAGCAACATGGCCACAAACCCGGCGGCTATGCCGAAGCCTATGGCGACATTGATGATATACATACGGATCAGCTTGGGCATCGCGAAACTCCCTCTGCTTGCCTCCAACATGGACCTTTCCTCGTCAGGCTGCAAGAGGCCTGATGAACCGGCGGCGGCTTTCGGCGCCTTTTTTCGCGTCAAGGGGTCAACCCAGCCAGGTTGCCGCGAGCCACCACGGCGTGGCTTGCGCGCGCAGTTCGGCCTCGGCGGCGGCGCTGGCTTGCGGAGAGTCGAACAGCGCGAAACAGGTCGCGCCGGATCCCGACATGCGCACCAGCCGCGCACCCGGCAAAGCCGACAGGCGGCGCAGTACCAGCTCGATTTCGGGGGCTACGGCGATCGCAGGCGCTTGAAGGTCATTGCGTTGCCGGGCGAGCCAGGTGATCGCCTCGGCCGGGTCGCGCAATTGCGGCAGCTTTTCCGGCATCGGCTGGTTCGACTTGTCGGCGAGCGCGGCGAATACCGCGCCCGTGGGCACCGCGACACCGGGATTGACCAGCAACGCGGGCAAGGGCGGCAGCGCAACCGGCGCAAGCCGCTCGCCCACCCCGCGCATCCGCACGGTTTGCGCGGCAAGGCACACCGGAACATCCGCCCCCAGCGCCTCAGCACCGGCCGGAATAGGCTTGCCGCTCAACCCCGCCAGCAAGCGCAGCGCGGCGGCCGCATCGGACGAACCGCCGCCGATCCCCGCGGCGGCGGGCAGGTGTTTTTCAAGCGTGAATGCTGCCGTCACCCCGAACCACTCGGCGGCCCGAAGCACCAGGTTGCGGCGATCTGTCGGCACCCCGCCGGCCATCGGCCCCGTCACCTTCAGCGTCGAGACCACGGCAGGCTCGGCGCTCAGCCGGTCTCCGATATCGGCAAATGCCACGAGGCTGTCGAGCAGGTGAAACCCGTCCGGTCTTTGTCCGACAACATGCAGGGAAAGGTTGACCTTGGCGGGCGCGAAGCCCGGCGCCTCAGCCATCCTCACCGGCCACTTTCAGCGGCGGCGCACCTTCTTCCTTGAGAACCGTGTCGAGACCGACCGCGAGCTTGCGCCGAATCCGCTCAGGATCGGCATCTTCGGCGGTATCGCCGAAATCGACAAACGACAGCGCGCGTTTCCATTGGAACTCCGCCTCGCGCTTGCGCCCCACGGCCCAATAGACATCGCCGAGGTGATCGTTGACGACGGGATCCACCGACATCAGCTCGGCGGCACGCTCCATATGGCCAACCGCTTCGTCATAGCGCCCCAGGCGATAGAGCGCCCACCCCAGGCTATCGACGATATAGCCCGAGTCCGGCCGTTTGGCGACGGCGCGTTCGATCATTTTCAGCGCCTCGTCCAGCTTGTCGCTTTTCTCGACCAGCGAATAGCCGAGATAGTTCAGCACTTCCGGGCGATCCGGATCAAGCTCCAGCGCCTTGCGGAAATCAGCCTCGGCCTGGAGCCAATTCTCCGTGCGCTCGTGACAGATGCCGCGGGCATAATAGACAAACCACTGCGAGGCATCATCGGTCTCGTAAAGCGCGATCGCGCGGTCATAGGCCTCGATCGCTTCGCCATAGCGGTCGAGCGTGCGCAGCAGATCGCCCAAGGTATTGTGAACAATCGGCAAATCGCCATGGCTTTTGGTCAGCTGTTCCAGAACCTCGATCGCGGCGTCGGGTTTCTCGGCCTTGCGCAGGGCATCGGCGCGGCCCAGTTCGGCGGCATGGAAGGCCGGATCATCGCGCGGTACCTTGCGATAGGTCGCCGTCGCCAGATCGTATTGCTCCATGTCGTCGAGGATTTCCGCAGTCAGCAGGATCGCGTCGATATGGCCGGGGCGCAGGTATTCCGCCAGCCGGACAAACAGGATGGTATCGACGTCGCGCGCCTCTCCGCGCAGCGCCCCGGCGACCGTATAGAGCACCTCGGCCATACCATCGCGCACCGAGCCGACAACATCGAAAGCCAGTGTATCACCCTGCGCAAGTGCGGTCTGCATCGCTTCCAGTTCCGGATCGAGCGATTTGCCGAAGGCCTGTTCGAGAACCTCGAGCGCCTCTTCGTTCCTTTCAAGCTGGCTCAGCACCTGCACGCGGGCGATCGCGCCGCGACGGGTCTGCACCGCCGCCCCGGGGCCCGAAGCGCTCAGGATCTCATCGGCGCTTTCCAGATCGCCGACCATCGCCAGCGCCAGGGCTTTCTGATAATTCGCGAAGCCGCGCTGCCCCGGCTCCTGCGCCAGTTCGTCAAACGCGGTGATCGCATCCGACATCGCGCCCTTGCCCAGCTGCGCCCAGGCCGCGATCAGGCCATCGACCAGCTCGCCGATGCCGCGCTCTTCCGCCATCCGGTTCAAGAGGTCGTCATAGCGCCCGTTCCAGGCTTCATCGGCCAGCAACACCATCTGGCTGAGCTGGCTTTTCAGCCCTTGCTCCTCCATCGCCGTGGCCACCGGCAGGGCGCGATCGATCCGGCCCAGCGACAGGAACGACAGCACCGTGGCTTCCATCAGCGACGGGTTTGACGGATCGCGCGCCAGCGCCTGGGTGTAATATTGCGAAGCGGCTTCGAAATCGCCGGAGTAGCGCGCCTGGCGACCAGCGAGATAAGCGCCTGACAGCCCGTCGGCCATTGCCGGCGCGACGGCAAGCTGTACCATTAGCGCCGCGAGCGCGACAATTCGATTGGCTTTCATTCGGAGCCCTGCCCTTTTCTGCCGTTATGAAAGCACAAAGTAACGTAACAAGCGGTAAACGCAATGCGGCTTGATGCTGTCGGCGGAGTTGTGATTGCGCCTCAGCATCGGCCAAAAAAGCAAACACCCCGGCAGCTGTGCGGTTGCCGGGGTGTTGCAGCGGTGTGGCTTGCGCGAACCGCGCGATCACATGTTGGGATAGTTCGGCCCGTCGCCGCCCTGCGGCGTGACCCAGGTGATGTTCTGGCTCGGGTCCTTGATGTCGCAAGTCTTGCAATGCACGCAGTTCTGGAAATTGATGACAAACTCCGTCTTGCCATCCTTTTCGATAAATTCGTACACCCCGGCCGGGCAATATCGCGCCGACGGACCGGCGTATTTGGGCAGGTTCACGTCCACCGGAATGCTCGGGTCGGCGAGCCGCAGATGCGCAGGCTGGCTTTCCTCGTGATTGGTCATCGAGAACGACACGTTGGTCAGCCGGTCGAAGCTGAGCTTGCCATCGGGCTTGGGATAGTCGATCGGCTTGTACATGTCCGCCGGTTCAGTCGCGGCAGCATCGCTCTTGCCATGTTTCATCGTGCCGAAAAGCGAGAAGCCAAGTGTGTTCGTCCACATGTCGAATCCGCCCACCGCAAGGCTGGGCAGAAGCCCCCATTTCGACCACATCGGCTTGACATTGCGCACTTTTTTCAGGTCCTTGCCGATCGCTCCGGCACGCACCTCGGCCTCATAATCGCTCAACTCGTCGCCCGAGCGCCCGGCCTGCAAGGCGGCATGGGCCGCTTCCGCCGCTGCCTTGCCTGAGAGCATTGCGTTGTGATTGCCCTTGATCCTCGGCACGTTGACCATACCCACCGAACAGCCCAGCAGCGCCACGCCGGGCGCCACCATCTTGGGCATCGACTGGTAACCGCCTTCCGAAATCGCGCGCGCGCCATAGGCCACGCGCTTGCCGCCCTCCAGCAGCTCGGCCACCATCGGATGATGCTTGAAGCGCTGGAATTCCATATAGGGAAAGACATGCGGGTTCTTGTAGTTCAGATGGACCACGAAGCCGACATAGACCTGATTGTTTTCAAGGTGATAGATGAAGGATCCCCCGCCGGCATTGCTGCCCAGCGGCCACCCCATCGTATGGGTGACGGTGCCTTGCCGGTGCTTGGCCGGGTCGACCTCCCAGATTTCCTTCATGCCAAGGCCGAATTTCTGCGGTTCCTTGCCTTGCGACAGGTCGTATTTCGCAATCACTTCCTTGGCGAGGCTGCCGCGCACGCCCTCGCACAGGAAGGTGTATTTGCCATGCAATTCCATCCCCGGCTCATAGGCCGGGCCGGGCGTGCCGTCCGGGTTCTTGCCGAATTCCCCGGCAACAACCCCCTTGATGCCCCCCTTGTCGTCATAGACCAGCTCGGAACAGGCCATGCCCGGGAACACCTCGACCCCGAGCGCCTCGGCCTGTTCGGCCATCCAGCGGCAGACATTGCCCATCGAGACGATGTAGTTGCCGTGATTGTTCATCAGCGGTGGCATCGGCCAGTTCGGCACCCGAATCCCGCCAGCCTCGCCCAGCATGTAGAAATTATCGTGCTTGACCGGCGTGTTGAGCGGCGCGCCCTTCTCTTTCCAGTCCGGGATCAGCGCATCGAGCCCGCAAGGGTCAAGCACCGCACCCGACAGGATATGCGCGCCCACCTCCGAGCCCTTTTCGAGCACGACGACAGACAGGTCCGCGTCAAGCTGCTTGAGGCGGATCGCCGCCGACAGCCCGGCCGGGCCGGCCCCGACGATGACCACGTCATACTCCATTGCTTCGCGTTCGATTTCCGACATCTGATGGGTCCCCCTCGCGCCACACGGGCAAGAATGTTTCGCGCCTGATTACATGTTCATGCTGCATTGCGTCAATCACCACGCGGCGTAAAGCTTGCGCGGCACGTGAGATAACGGACGGATTTGCGCCCCGGCTTTGCTTTCGCAAGGCGCCGCCGAAGGAGAAACCTGCCCATTGCCTGCCCTCTCGCTTTGGCCTATTGCATTGCGGTCTGCCTTGGGGACATTGTGACGTGATCCCGCCGCCTTAGAAACGCGGGGCAAAGCAGGCCGAGCAAATAAAACGGAACCGGTGCCATGGAAAAGATCCCGATGACACGCGCGGGCAACACCGCGTTGGAAACAGAATTGAAGCAGCTCAAGAGCGTCGAGCGCCCCGCCATCATCAAGGCGATTGCCGAAGCGCGCGAGCATGGCGACCTCAGCGAGAATGCCGAGTACCATTCCGCACGCGAAAAACAGAGCTTCATCGAGGGGCGCATCAAGGAGCTGGAAGGCGTGCTGGGCCTGGCCGAAGTGATCGACCCCACCAAGCTTTCCGGGGCGATCAAGTTCGGCGCCACGGTCACGCTGGTCGACGAGGACACCGATGAAGAAAAGACCTGGCAGATCGTCGGCGAGCACGAGGCCAGCATCGAAAACGGGTTGCTCAACATCAAATCCCCGATCGCGCGGGCGCTGATCGGCAAGGATGAGGGCGACAGCGTCGAGGTTCACACCCCGGGCGGTGACCGCAGCTATGAAGTACTCAAGATAGAATATCGCTGAGATGTGCCAAGAGGCCAGCCGATGACCGACCCACAGGAGAGCCGACCGACGCCGCTGGGCATTTACGACCGGCCGAACCAGCCCGTCATCACGACGATCGAGATCATCGCCCTGGCGCTGTCGGCGGCCTGGCTGATCGGGGCCGCGGCGTTCTTCATGTCGTTGCCCGAAACGCCGCAGGCCCCGGAAGGCGGCCCCGACACGCTGCGCTTCATCATGACGATGCTGGCGATTTTCCTGCCCGTCGCGATGATCTGGGTCGCGGCGACGGCGGCGCGGGCCTCCAAGGTCATGCGTGAAGAAAGCCGCCGGTTGCAAGGCGCGATCGACGCGATCCGCCATGCCTATATCGCGCAGAACCAGGGCCGCGGTGCCGTTGTCGACAATTCGGTGGCAAAGAAGCTCGACGAAATCGCCGCCGCCCAGAAGAAGACCGAGACCGCCCTGGCCACGTTCCAGTCGACCCGCGACAGCCGCGCCGTGCGTGCCGCACCGCCGGCGCCGGCGCAGGCGATGACCGGCGAAGAACAGGTCGCGCTGCCGCTGGGCACCAGGGCCGAGGACATGGCCCCGCCATTGTCGCGCGCCGATTTCATCCGGGCGATGAACTTTCCCGAAACGGCGGAGGACGCCGAAGGTTTCTCGGCGCTGCGCAAGGCCCTCAAGGATCATCAGGCCAGCAAGCTGGTGCGCGCCAGCCAGGATGTCCTGACACTGCTCAGCCAGGACGGCATCTATATGGACGATCTGCGCCCCGACATGGCCCGCCCCGAGATCTGGCGCAAGTTCGCCGCCGGTGAGCGCGGCCGCGCGGTGGCCGCCCTTGGCGGCGTGCGCGACCGCTCGTCGCTGGCGCTGGCCGCCGGGCGGATGCGCCAGGATTCGATCTTTCGCGACGCGGCGCATCACTTCCTGCGCAAGTTCGACCAGATCTTCACCGAGTTTGCCGAACAGGCCAGCGATTCCGAGATCTCCGAGCTGGCCGATACCCGCACCGCGCGCGCCTTCATGCTGCTGGGCCGCGTCGCCGGAACATTCGACTGATCCGCAGGCGGGCCGGACAGCCGTTCCGCCTCAGATGCCGAACCCCTCCCACGGGATGTAGGTCACCGGATCGCCCGGCGCCACCTCGCAGGCCCCATCGGGCAGCTCGACCAGCCCTTCGGCCCAGCTCAGCCCGCTGATCCGCCCCGAGCCTTCGGACTGGAACACCTCGGCCCGGCCCTCGACCAGACGGGCGCGCAGATATTCGCGCCGCCCCGGTTTCTTGCGCTTGGCGAACGCCGCAGGCACGGCAAACCGGCGTGGCTCGCGCCAGCCCCGCCCGGCCAGAAGGCCCAGCGCCGGCAGGCCGAACACGCAGGCCGTGACCATCGCCGCCACCGGATTTCCCGGCAGGCAGAACACCGGCACACCCTGCCACAGCCCCAGCCCGAGCGGCCGTCCGGGCTTGATCGCGATCCGCCACATCGCCATCGCGCCGGTCTCGTTGAGCAGGGCCGAGACATGGTCTTCATCCCCCGCCGAGGCGCCGCCCGAGGTGAGGATCGCGTCGGCCCCCGCCGCCGCCGCCGCATCGAGACCTGCGCGGATCGCGTCGCGCGCGTCTTTCACGCGCCCCATATCCAGCGCGACATGCCCGGCCCGCTCGAGCAGCGCCAGAAGCATCGGGCGGTTGGCGTCATAGATCTGCCCGGCGCCGGCCGCCTCCCCCGGCTCGACCAGCTCATCTCCGGTCGAAATCACCGCAACCTCCAAGGGCTTGCGCAGGGTGAATTCGCTCTGCCCCACGGCCGCCGCCAAGGCCAGATCAGCAGCGGTGAGCACCCGCCCCGCCTGCAGAATGGTTTCGCCCGCCTGCACATCCTCGCCCGCGCGCCGGGTATTCGCGCCCGGCTTCAGCCCGGTGCGAAAGGCAATCTCGCCCGCGCCCAGCCGGACATCCTCCTGCAGCACCACGGTATCGACGCCATCGGGCAAGGCCGCCCCGGTGAGAATGCGGATCGCATGGCCGGGCGGCACAGTGCCGTCAAATCGCAAACCCGCCGCCGCGCGCCCGGCGACAAGCGGCAGAACCGGATCGCCCGGCGGCAGGCTGGCATGGGCAAAGCCATAGCCGTCCACGGCGGTGTTGGGCAGCGGCGGGTTGGCGCGCCGGGCCAGGACAGGCGCCGCCAGGGTGCGCCCCTGCGCCCGCGGCAAGGCCACGGTCTCGGTTCCCGTCACCGGCCCCAGCCGCGCCCTGAGCAGGGCCAGCGCCTCATCAACCGGAGCCCAGTCGACACCGGCGGGCAGCGTGAAACAGTCGTCGCGCAGCGGCGGCGGCGAAAGCTGCAAGACGGCATCGGCGGCCGCACTCAGTGCCTCCTCATGCCCGAGCCCGAAGATCCAGCCCTCCTGCGCTGCCTCGGCAGGTGTGTCGTCGAGGATTTCGCCCAGCCGCGCGGGATCGAGCGCGGCGATGGCTCCGGCCAGAACCCGCACCTGCGCCGCATCGCGGATTTCGTCGGCGCGCTGCGCCGCCTTCACCGCGCCCGCGATCAGCGACGGCCAGATCTCGACCAGCGCCAGCGGCGCGCCGTCCAGCGCCTCGAACGGCCAGGCCGCCGCGCCAAACCGCGCCCGCAAGCGATGCAGCACCGGCAGCCCCATCATCACCTGCCCGCCGACCGCTCCGGCGCCCGCCATCTGCCAGCAGGAAAACGCGCCCCTGGCGCGGCGCTCGGCCATGCGCCATTCCGCCAGCGCATCGCAATCGCGCGCCCGCCCCTTGCGCGGCAGGTCGGCGATATCGCGCTTCAGCCCGTTGCCCCAGAACGGGCCGATGCCGTCAAACAGCCGGTTGATCCGCGCCGCGATGTCGAACCGGTTGTTGGCGTCGGGCGCGTCCTCGATCCGGTCGGCAAACCATTGCCAGAGCGTCAGCGGATCGTCATCCGCGACCAGCGCGCGCCCCAGCCCCCGCGGATAGCCGAACGGGAAGTCGAACCCGGCCAGAACCCGGCGGCCCGCAGCGATCTCCTCGTCGATGCGCTGCTCCAGCCACGCTTCGGCCAGCTGCCGGTTGCGATGATAGAGCGGCGCCTCGCCGGCGACACAGGTCCAGATCGCATCGGCCTTGGGTGTCGGGCCGCGATCGTTGCCACCAGACCAGTCGACCATGATGAAACTGTCAAACCGGCTCATTGCGCCGCAACCTCGGACAGAATGAAATCGGCAATCGCTGCGGTATCGTCGAGATCGAATACCGGGCGATCCAGTGTCAGCGCCGTATCGCTGGCCACCGCGCGCACGCTCGCATCCCCCGGCGCGATCAGCGGCTGGCCGGTCGCCGCCCGATGCGCCTCGATCTTGGCGTGTTGCTCGCGCTTGTAGCCCTCGATGAGCACCAGATCGCAGGGATCGAGCCGTTCGATCAGAGTGCCAAGCGGCGGCTCCGGCGCATCGCCCAACTCGCTCATCAACGCCCAGCGCCGCGACGAGGCCAGCAGCACCTGCACCGCTCCCGCGGCGCGATGCCGGGCGCTGTCGGTGCCGGGCTGGTCGATATCGAAATCGTGATGGGCGTGCTTGATCGTCGCGATCCGCAAGCCGCGCGCGCTGAATTCGGCCACCAGCCGCTCCATCAGCCCGGTCTTGCCCGAGTTCTTCCAGCCGACCACACCGTAAAGCTTCATTCCGCCGCCTCCAGGAACCGCGCCGCGGCGGCAAGATCGTCGGGCGTGTTGATGTTGAAGAACGGATCCGGGTCGGCGCCGGGGAAATGCGCCTGTGCCGCGCCATGCGCGTCGGTCCAGGCCACCACCTTGCGCAGGCCGCCCTCGAGCGCCGCGCGCAGATCATGGCGCAACCCCACCGGCCAGAGGCCGAATGTCGGGTGGCGGCCATCATCGCTGGCGGCGAGCGCCAGCGGCTGCGCCATGCCCTCCGCCGCCAACAGCAGGCGCGCCACCAGATCACACGGGAAAAACGGCGTGTCGGCGGCTACCGTCACAATGGTCTCGCCGCCCCGCTCCGTGGCCCATTCCATCCCGGCCAGAACCCCCGCCAGCGGGCCGGGAAACCCGTCAATCGTATCGGGCAGCACCGGCAGGGCGAACTCGGCAAAGCGCGCGCCGTCGCCATTGGCATTGAGCGCCAACATCTCCACCTGCGGTGCCAGCCGGTCGATGACATGGCTGAGCAGCGTGCCCCGCCCCAGGGGCAACAGCGCCTTGTCGCCGCCGCCCATCCGGCGGGCGAGCCCTCCGGCCAGGATGATGCCAACAGGTTGTTTCATCTTGCTTCCCCTGCGCAGGCATGGCCGGACCAGCCCTTTCCCCTGCCCGAAACCGGCCCGCTCCGCCGCCTCATTCTCCCGACGCCCCCTTGCGCCGCTGCCTGGCATCCTCGTCCGGCACGCGCGCCAGATCGGCATCCCGCACCAGCCGCTCCTCGCCGCTCAGACAGACGAATCTCTGCCCCCGCAGCCGCCCGATCAGGGTCAATCCGACCTGCCGGGCGATCTCCACGCCCCAGGCGGTGAAGCCCGAGCGCGAGGCCAGCACCGGAATCCCCATCAGAGCGGTCTTGATCACCATTTCCGAGGTCAGCCGCCCGGTGGTGTAAAGCAGCTTGTCGCCCGCCGGCTCGCCTTCGGAAAACAGCCATCCCGCGATCTTGTCGACCGCATTGTGGCGGCCGACATCCTCCATATAGACCAGCGGCCGCGCGCCCCGGCACAGCACGGTGCCGTGAATCGCCCCGGCTTCGAGATAAAGCGACGGCGTGCGGTTGATCCGGCTGGAAAGCTCATAGAGATCCGAGGTTTTCAGCCGGGTCTCGGGCAATACCACCTGGTCCAGCCCCTCCATCATGTCGCCAAACACGGTGCCCACGGCGCAGCCCGAGGTGCGGGTCTTGCGTTGCAGCTTGTCCTCATAGGAGGTCTCGGTCGCGGTGCGCACCACCACGGTCTCCAGCTCGGCATCGAAATCGACCGCGGTGACGGTCTCCTCCGCACCCAGCATGCCCTGATTGCGCAGAAATCCGAGCGCCAGGTATTCCGGGTAATCGCCGATCGTCATCGCGGTGACGATTTCCTGCCGGTTGAGGAATATCGTCAGCGGGCGTTCCTCGATCACCCGCGTCTCCACCCGCTGGCCGAGATGATCCGTGCCGCTCACCGCCCGCGTCAGCCGCGCATTCGCGGGATCGGGCGCGATCAGATAGCCGCCAATGTCGTCGAGCTTTGCCAATTGCAACTTCCTGTTCGGGGCTTTAGGCCGGGATTTCATTCAATCTAGGGCCAAGCCATGTCCTCCACCACAGCAAAATCCGCCTATTGGCGCGGCTTTCGCGATGGCGCGCCCTTCGTCGTCGTGATCATCCCGTTTGCCGCCTTGTTCGGCGTCGTCGCCACCGAGGCCGGGCTCAGCGTCCTCGAAACCTTCGTCTTTTCGGTGACGGTGATCGCCGGCGCGGCCCAGTTCACCGCCCTGCAACTGATGCAGGAACAGGCACCGACGCTGATCGTGATCATCTCGGCGCTGACGGTGAACCTGCGCATGGCGATGTATTCCGCCTCGCTCACCGCGCATCTCGGCGCCGCGCCGCTGTGGCAGCGCGCCTTCGTCGCCTATCTGACGGTCGATCAGAGCTATGCCTGCGCCATCGCCGCCTACGAGCGGCACCCGGATTGGGGCCTGCCGCAAAAGCTGTCCTATTTCTTCGGCGCCTGTTCGCCGGTGATCCCGCTGTGGTTTGCTGCCTCGTTGGGCGGTGCCTGGCTGGGCCGCGCGATTCCGCCGCAATTCGCGCTCGATTTCGCGGTTCCGATCACCTTCCTGGCGCTGCTCGCGCCGATGCTGCGCACGCTGGCGCATGTGGCGGCGGCGCTGGCGGCGGTCGCGCTGGCCGTCGCGCTGGCCTGGCTGCCCTACAATCTCGGGCTGATCGGCGCGGCCATGGGCGGCATGATGGCCGGGGCGCAATGCGAATTGTGGCTCGAAGCGAGGCGCAAGGCATGACCGATCTCACACACCTCTGGATCGTGATCATCGCCCTGGGTCTCGGCAGCTTCGCCCTGCGCTTCCTGTTTCTCGGGCTGATCGGCAACCGCCCGATGCCGCCCTTCGTGCTGCGCCACCTGCGTTATACCGCCGTTGCCGTGCTGCCCGCCCTGGTGGCGCCGCTGGTGTTATGGCCGCAGGCCACCGGCGGCGCGCCCGATCCGGCGCGCATGGCCGCGGCGCTGGCCACCCTGGCGGCGGGGCTTGCAACGCGCAGCGTGATCGTCGCCATCCTGACCGGCGGTACCGTGCTTTACGGGATGCTCTACCTGTTGGGCTAACGCGCCGGCAACTATTGCTTTTTCTTCTGGCTCTGCGCGAAACGCTCGGGGTCCCAGTTCTCCAGCGCCCTGGAATTGTCGTCGCTGTCATATTCGTGCAGCGTGCGCTCGCTAACGCCGGAAATCAGGCGAAACTGTTCGGCCAGCTTGACCGGATACATGCCCTGCCTGATCGATCCGAACCCCGGCAGTTGCCGCAGGATGGCAGAGGTCGAATGCGCACAGTAGGCATTCGGCACCGCGCCATATTCCTGCGCCAGCTTCAGCGCCATTTCTGCCACCTGCGGGCTGACGTCGATCTCCTGCACCACCACATGCCAGGTCTCGCGTGCGTGATAGCGGGTATAGACATCGGCGATCTGCGGGGTGATGCCGAACAGCACATCGTTGCGTTCGGGTATCCGTTCGTGATGAAAGCTGCCCGAGGGGTCGAAGATCACGCGCTGCGATCCATTGATCATCAGCGAGGAATGCCCGCCCGCCCCCGAGCTATTGCTGATCATGGTGAAAAGCGTCAGCCGCGGCGGCCCGGGATGGCGATACTGCACTGCGCGCACCGCCTCTTCCGGCGCCCAGACCGGATCGGCGGCACAGCCGGCAAGGCTCAAAGCCGCAAGAATGGCAAAGAATGCCTTGCGCATGTCGTCCCCCAAGGTGATTTGTCAGGCCGCGACGCAGCCAGCCCGATCAGGCACCGACAGCCGCGATGAACAGCAGGATCACGATGATCGCAATCGCCGACCGCGTCAGGAATTTGACGAACCCTTCAAAGGTCTTTTCCTGAACGTGGGTGTTCATTTCGCCATGTTTGTGATCGGCCATCTCAGCACTCCAGAATCTCGTGTTGGCAACTCATTACTGCATTTCATTGGGGCTGTCACCCTGCCCGGGATATGTGAATCGGCCAGCGCGTGTATTGCCCCGGCGCGCCGGTTCAGCTTGGTTTGTCGAGATCCAGCGCCAGGCGGAATCCGATGCGTCTGGGCGCCTCGGCGGGCGTCTCCTTGGGCAGCGCGCGCAGGATCACCGACAGCTGGCTGACATGCTCGATCAACTGGGTCTTGATGCCCATTTCATCCGAGCCATAGAAGGTCACGATATCCGGATCGAAGAAACCCATGCCCTCGATCCTGATCACCCCGGCATTGCCCCCGGCAAAACCCATCGCGATTTCATGTTCGTTATCAAGCTGTTCCTCGAAGTTCTGGATGTAGAGGATCAGCCGCTCATAGGCCCATTCGGCCGGACTCTTCTGGTCCACCGGCTTCTGCATCACCTGTTGGGGAACATCAGTGCAGGGCGTCACCTCGGGATCGGAATGCACTTCATGGCGGCGCGGAATCGCCGAGGCCTCATGCGCCTCCGCCGCGGTTTCGATCTTTTCGTCCATCGTTGCACTCCTCGTTCGCAGACGCCGGCTCACACTGGAAGCGCCGTGGTTTCCTTGATTTCCTCCATAACGAAGCTGGCCGAAATATCCGAGAGCGGAATTTGCGCGATCACACGTTTGTAAAACGCATCATAAGCCGGCACATCGGCGACACGGACCCGCAGCAGGTAATCGAGATCGCCGGTCATCCGGTAGGCGCCGATCACCTCGGGCATGGCGCGCACGGTCTTCTGAAACTTCTCCATCCAGCCCGCATCATGGGCCGAAGTGCGTACCAGCACCATCACTTCGAGCGGACAGCCGACCTTGCCGGGATCGACCAGCGCCACGCGCCCCCGGATCACCCCTGCGCGCTCCATCTCGCGAATCCGCCGCCAGCATGCATTGCGCGACAGGCCGACGCGCTCCGACACCTCGTCGATGCTCAAACCGGCGTCGCGTTGCAGGTGGATCAGAATACGGCGGTCTGTTTCGTCGATTGATTTGCCCATCGTTGGGATTTTGTCCCGTTATCTCGCAAATTGACAGTGTTTTTGAGACATAACAGCTGCCCCGTGCCGCTATTCTGCCCAGGCCGAAACAGGAGATCACGATGACCGAAGCATCCGCCACCAGCCGCCCCCATGCAAGCGCGCCTCTGGCCCGCCTGTTCCTCGATCATCCTCGGTCGGTCGATGAAAGCTATTTCGAGCACATGCGCTTTGCCTTCGGGTTTGCTTTCTGGCTCGGCCTCGCTGCTCTGGCGGCCCTGGTCCACGCGCTGCTGCCCTTCGCCTGCGAGACCACCGGCAGCCGGATCATTCGCAAGCTGCACGCCAGGATCGAAAACCGCGGCTCAGCGGGGTAGGCTGCGCTCGCGCCGCGCGCTCTACGTCGCCGCCCGCCACAGCCAGGCGCCATCGTCGCGCCGTTCGCGCGTGGCTCGGCCGGTCTGGTGCAAATGGTTCAGGTGGGCGATGGTCTCGACCAGCGCCAGCCCGTAAATCCCCTCATCGACCTTGCGCTTGAACAGCGGCGCAAAACACTCGGCGGCAACCCTCGGCTTGCCGAGATGCGCCACCAGCCGCTCCAGCGCCGAATGGTGATTGTCGGCCAGTTGATGCATCCGGTGCGGCAAGCCGGTAAACGGCAGCTTGTGGCCCGAAAACACCAGATGATCGGGGCGCGCCAGCGTCGCCAGCCGGGCACAGCTTTCCAGCCAGTCGGCCAGAGGGTCGGCATCGGGCTCGGTCGGGAAAACCCCGATATTGGGGCTGATCGAACTGATGATCTGATCCCCCGCGATCACCAGATGATCGTCGCGGCTCCACAGCGTCAGGTGTTCGGGCGCATGACCATTGCCGATGTGAATGTCCCAGTCGCGCCCAGCCGCATGCAGCACATCGCCCTGTTTCAGCCGGGTATAGCCGACCGGGATCGGGCCGCAGATATCGGCGAAATTGTAAGGCCGCTCGTTCATGCGCTTGTTCAGGTGGGCCGCATCCATGCCCGCCGCACACCAGAACATTTCCGACTGCCGGGTCGGGCGCTCCTCGACGTCGAGGATCAGCATCCGCGCCATCAGATAGGCGGTGCGCGACATCAACAGCTCGGCACCGCGCTCGATCAGCCATCCGGCCATGCCGATGTGATCGGGGTGGTGATGGGTCAGTAACACCCGGCCCACCGGTTTGCCCTTCAATGGCCCGTCGAGCAGCCTGTCCCATATTTCGATCGAGCGCCGGCTCATCACGCCGGTATCGACGATGGTCCAGCTGTCGCCCTCATCGAGCGCATAGATGTTCACATGGTCCAGCGCCATCGGCAGCGGCAGCCGAATCCACAGCACGCCATCGGCCACACGGATCGCCTCGCCTTCCGCCGGAGGCGTCTCCCAGGGGTAGGTCAGCGGGCTGGGCCGGGCATCCATCATTGGGCCAGGTCGTCCTCGGTCAGGGCATAGAGATCGCCCGAACCGGCGGTCGCGTGGGCGAGATTGGCCACGTGATCGGGCAACAGCCGCTTGATATAGAACCGCGCCAGCCGGGTGCGCGGCCCGTCGCCGTCTTCGGCGCAGGCGGCCTTGAGATGGAAGTGCGCGCCCAGAACCCGGCCATAGGCCATCAGGAACGGCACCGCGCCGGCAAAGCGCTCAGTCATATCCTTTTGGGCCAGCATCCACTCGGTGGCTTCGCGCAACGTCTCGGTGGCGTTCCACACCGACTCGGCCATGCGCGGCTGCTGGCCGCGCACCGATTCGGCATGTCTTTCCAGCTCGTCGAGAAGCGCCGCCGCCGCCTCGCCGCCATCCATCAGCTTTCGGCCCACGAGATCCATCGCCTGGATGCCGTTGGTGCCCTCGTAGATCGCTGTCACCCGGACATCGCGGGCATATTGCGCCGCGCCGGTTTCCTCGATGAAGCCCATGCCACCATGCACCTGCACTCCCGTCTCCGCCACGCGGATGCCGGTCTCGGTGCCGAAGGCCTTGGCGATCGGGGTCAGGAACGCGGCGCGCGCCTGCCAGTCCCTGTCGCCGGTGGCGTTGGCCATATCAATCGCGACAGCACAGGAGAGCGCGATGGCACGGGCGGCGAAAACCTCGGATTTCATCGTCGCCAGCATGCGGCGCACGTCGGCATGGTCGATGATCGTGCCGCTGCCGCCCTCGACCGGGGTGCGGCCCTGTTTGCGGTCCCGGGCATAGGCCAGCGCGTGCTGATAGGCGCCTTCGGCCACGCCGACACCCTGAACCCCGACGCCGAGCCGCGCATTGTTCATCATCGTGAACATCGCCGCCATGCCGCCATGCTCGGGGCCGATCATCCAACCGGTGGCGCGATCGAATTGCATCACCGCCGTAGGGCTGCCATGCAGGCCCAGCTTGTGCTCCAGGCTGACCACGCGCAGGCTGTTGGCCTTGCCCGGACTGCCATTCTCGTCGGGAATGAGCTTGGGCACCAGAAACAGGCTGATCCCCTTGGTGCCCGGCACCCCGTCGGGCAGCCGCGCCAGCACCAGATGACAGACATTCCCGGAGAAATCATTGTCGCCCCAGGAGATGAAGATCTTCTGCCCGCTCACCGCATATGAGCCATCGCCATTGGGCTCGGCCTTGGAGCGCAGCGCACCCACGTCGGAACCGGCTTGCGGCTCGGTCAGGTTCATGGTGCCGCACCACTCGCCGGTCATCAGCCTGGGCAAATAAAGCGCCTTGATCGCGTCAGAGGCGTGATGCTCCAGCGCCTCGATCTGGCCCTGGGTCATCAGCGGGTTGAGTTGCAGCGCGAGACAAGCGCCGCTCATCATGTCGTTCACCGCCGTGGTGATCGTCATCGGCAGGCCCATGCCGCCATGCTCGGGCGCTCCCGAGATCGAGACCCAGCCGCCTTCCCTGATGGCGCGGTAGCCCTCGGCAAAGCCCGGGCTGGTGCGCACCACACCATTCTCGAGATGCGCCGGATGGAGATCACCATTGCGCTGAAGCGGTGCGAGCACCTCGTCGCAAAGCCGCCCGGCCTCGCCGAGGATCGCCTGGGCCATCTCCGGCCCGGCTTCGGCAAACCGTTCGGTCTCGGCGACCCTGGCATAGCCGACCACATGGTCCATCAGGTAGGTGACATCCGAGACAGGCGCGCGATAGGGCATGGTATCCTCCGGGAACTGACCGCTTGGCTTTGAATCGGCCCGCTTGTAGGCAGGTCCGTAGCTTAGCGTAAAGCAACAAAGCCGATCCGGCCTATGAAAACGCCGCGTCACGCGCTATGGCCGACGCGATGCTGAGCCAACGCCTTTCTCCGACGCCCGAAGGCATTGCCGCCGCCGCCGCAACCCTGCGCGCCGGCGGCCTCGTCGCGTTTCCCACCGAAACGGTCTACGGGCTGGGCGCCGATGCCCGAAATGATCGCGCCGTGGCGCGGATCTTCGAGGCCAAGGGGCGGCCACGGTTCAACCCGCTGATCGTGCACGTCGCCGATATCGCGGCGGCGCGCGCGCTGGTGACATGGAGCGCGGCGGCCGAGGCTCTGGCCGCCCGGTTCTGGCCCGGTCCGCTGACCCTGGTTCTGCCGCTCGAAGCCGATACCGGGCTGTCGCCGCTGGTCACCGCCGGTCTGCCCAGCCTGGCGCTCAGAGTGCCGGCCCATCCGCTGGCCCATGCTTTGCTGGCAGTGTTCGACGGGCCGGTGGCGGCGCCCTCGGCCAACCCGTCGGGCCGGATCAGCCCGACCACACCCGATCATGTCGAAGCCGGCCTGGGCGGGCGGATCGAGGCGATCGTCGATGGCGGCGCCTGTGGTGTCGGTCTGGAAAGCACCATCGTGGGGCTGACCGGCGCGCCGAGCCTGCTGCGCCCCGGCGGCCTGGCCGCTGAAGAAATCGAAGCGGTGCTGGGCGCTCCGCTGGCCGCGCATTCGGGCGGGATCAGCGCACCGGGACAGCTGGCCTCGCATTATGCGCCGGGCGCTTCGCTGCGGCTCAATGCCGCCGAGCGGCGTCCGGGCGAAAAACTCCTCGGCTTCGGCCCGCTGCGCGACGCCGACCTCAATCTCTCGCCTTCGGGCGATCTTGTCGAAGCCGCCGCCAATCTTTTCGCCATGCTGCACCTGATCGACGACGGCCAGACACCGATCGCGGTCGCGCCGGTGCCCGAGACCGGGCTGGGGCGCGCGATCAACGACCGGCTGCGCCGCGCTGCCGCGCCGCGTGAAGGCTGACGAATGCGCCCTGGCGGGCGAGGTGTTGCGCCGCGCTGCGCGCGTCGCCGGGGGCCTCGCTTCGCTCGACCCGATGGTTTGACACTCGCGCGCCGACAGCAGGCGCGGCACCGTCATGAAGCGGTGTGCAGTGAGTATTTTTGCCAAGAAAAAGCAGGGTCGAGCGCGCCGCTTCCGACCTCAGGCATGGCCCGCAGCGGCAGAGAGGCTCATCGGATCGACGCCGAGGGTTTTCAGCGCCGCACCCCATTTGGCCGCATCGGCTTCGTCGAACACCAGCGGCAGGCTGGCGTCGCAGGTCAGCCATCCATTGGCGAGGATCTCGTTTTCGAGCTGCCCCGGCCCCCAGCCGGAATAGCCCAGAGCCATGATCGCGCGATCCGGCCCCGCCCCTGCCGCCAGTTCCTCCAGCACGTCGAGCGTGGCGGTCATGGCGAACTCGTCGCTCACCACCAGCGTGGAGATGTCCGAGCTGTAATCGCCGGAATGCAGCACGAAGCCGCGCCCGGGTTCGACCGGGCCGCCGAAATGCACGCCGCGATCGCGCGCACAGGCGCCATCGCCGATCTCGAGCTGCGCCACCAGATCCTTCAGTCTCAGATCGCCGGTCGGCTTGTTGACGATCAGCCCCATCGCGCCATCCGCCGAATGGGCGCAGACGAAGATCACGGATTTCTCGAACCGCGGGTCGCCCATGCCGGGCATGGCGATCAGGATCTGTCCTGTGAGGTCCATATCGGCAGGCTCGGATGCGCTTGTCATGGTACGAACATGCGCCCAGATCAGACCAGTTTCAAGCCGGGGTTTGCAGGTTTCAAGCGGATGCTCGCCCAATTGTGAGTTGGCATTTCAACCGCGACAGGCCATCTGTGTGGCATGTTCATGCGTATCGTCCTGATCCTTACCGCCTTGTTGATACCCGCCGTTGCCGCCAAGGCGCAGAGCGGCGGCAATCCCTATGCGCAGATGATCGAGACCCGCATCCTGCCGGGCTGGCGTGCCGCCGACGGCCGCCATATCGCCGGGGTCGAGATTCGCCTCGCGCCGGGATGGAAGACCTATTGGCGCGCGCCCGGCGATGCCGGCATCCCGCCGCTGTTCGACTGGTCGGGCTCGCAAAACCTGGGCGATGTCACCCTCAGCTGGCCGACGCCCGAGGTGTTCCGGCTCAGCGGCACCCGCACCATCGGCTACGAGAACAGCGTCGTGCTGCCGATTGCCGTGTCGCCGCGGCGCCCGGGCGCGCCAGTGCAGCTGAAAGCCAGCATCAACCTCGGGATCTGCCGCGATGTCTGTGTCCCGGTGCAGATCGAGATCGGGGAAACCCTGCGGGCCGAAACGACGCGCCCCGATCCCGTGATCGCCGCGGCGCTGGCCGACCGGCCGTTCACGGCGCGCGAAGCCGGGGTGCAAAACGTCGCCTGTATCGTTGCGCCGACGCCGGACGGGGTCTCGCTCGAAGCCGAATTCACCCTGCCGGCCGCCGGCGGGCGCGAAATGGCGGTGGTCGAGCCCGGCGATCCGATGATCTGGGCGTCAGAGCCGCGGATTCACCGCAAAGGCGGGCGCCTGTTCGCCCGCTTCGATCTGATGCACGCCTCCGGCGGACCCTTCGCGCTCGACCGTTCGGCGCTGCGATTCACCATTTTCGGCGCCAGTCATTCCGTCGACATCCAGGGCTGTGACAATTGAGCGCGGATCACACGTCCTGAACCTCGACCACGCCGGGCAGGCTCTTGATCGCGCCCCTGATCTGCGGCGTGACCGGGAATTCGGCGCCCGCATCGATCTCGACCTCGCCGGGCAGATCATGATCCATCAGGCAGAACAGGATCGGCCCGCGACTTCCGGTCGTCAGCTTCGCGGCCGCGTCGGCAAGCACATCGGCAACCGATTGCACCGCGCCCGCATCCTCGAGAAAAATCTTCAGCCCGAGCGCGCCGACATCCGCCACCACCGTGTCGATCGGCACCACCGAGCGCCCGAGAAGCTTGAGCTGATCGGCCTCCAGCGTCGCCTCGACCGTGATTACCACCTTTGAGCCGGTCTCGAGAAATTCGCGCGATTTCTCCAGCGTTTCCGAGAATACCGTGACCTCGTAGGCACCGGTCGTATCGGAGAGCTGCACGAAGGCAAAACGGTTGCCGCGCGCCGATTTGCGCTCCTGCCGCCCGGCCACCACCCCGGCAAGCTTGGCGACCAGCGGCCCGCGCTCGGCCCGTCCCATCACCTCGTCGAGCGTCATCACCTCCTTGCGCTTCAAGGGCAGGAAGTAATCGTCGAGCGGATGACCGGACAGGTAGAAGCCCACCGCCTTGAACTCCTCGCCGAGCCGCTCGGCAGGCAGCCAGTCGGCAACCGGGGCGAGGCGCGGTTCCGGCAGATCCTCGCCGGCCTCCCCGAACAGCGACACCTGATTGGAGGCGCGCTGTTCATGCACGGCGGCGGAATAATTCATCAGGCTTTCCAGCGCATCGAACACCCGGCGGCGGTTGCTGTCGAGCTGATCGAACGCCCCGGCGCGCGCCAGCATCTCCAGCGGCCGCTTGCCGACCCGCTTGAAATCGACCCGCCGGGCGAGATCGAACAGCGTTGCAAAGGGTTTGTCGACGCCATCGACCTTGCGCCCCTCGGTGACCAGCTTCATCGCCTCGACACCGACGTTCTTCAGCGCCCCCAGCGCATAGTGCAGCACTTGGTTCTTCACCGTGAACGTCGCCTCGGATCGGTTCACGCAGGGCGGCAGCCAGTTCAATTCGAGCCCCTTGCGGACCTCTTCGAAATAGACCGAAAGCTTGTCTGTCAGGTGGATATCGCAGTTCATCACCCCGGCCATGAATTCGACCGGATGATTGGCCTTGAGCCATGCGGTCTGATAGCTGACCACGGCATAGGCGGCGGCGTGGCTCTTGTTGAAGCCGTAATTGGCGAATTTCTCCAGCAGGTCGAAGACCTCGCTCGCCGTCTTCGCCTCGACCCCGTTTTCTGCCGCACCCTGCTCGAATTTCGGGCGTTCCTTGGCCATCTCTGCAGCGATTTTCTTGCCCATCGCGCGGCGCAGCAGGTCGGCGCCGCCAAGACTGTAGCCCGCCATCTCCTGGGCGATCTGCATCACCTGCTCCTGATAGACGATGATGCCCTGGGTTTCCTCGAGGATATGGTCGATCAGCGGGTGGATGCTGGCGCGTTCCCTGAGCCCGTTCTTGACCTCGCAATAGGTCGGGATGTTTTCCATCGGGCCGGGGCGATAGAGCGCCACAAGCGCCACGATATCCTCGATGCAGGTCGGCTTCATCCGCTTCAGGGCATCCATCATGCCCGAGCTTTCCACCTGGAACACCGCCACCGTCCGGGCCGCGGCATAAAGCTTGTAGCTGCGCTCGTCATCGAGCGGGATCGCGTTGATCTGGTTCTCCACCCCCTCGGCCGGCACATAAAGCTCGGTGCCGTCGGCGGCGACATGCAGCCCCCGCCCCTCGGCCAGGATCAGGTCGACCGCGTTCTGGATCACGGTCAGGGTTTTCAGCCCGAGGAAGTCGAATTTCACCAGCCCGGCCTGTTCCACCCATTTCATGTTGAACTGGGTCGCCGGCATGTCCGAGCGCGGATCGCGATAGAGCGGCACCAGCTCGTCGAGCGGGCGGTCGCCGATCACCACACCGGCGGCGTGGGTCGAGGCATTGCGCAGCAGCCCCTCGACCTGCATGCCGTATTTCAGCAGCCGGTCGACAACCTCCTCGTTTCGCGCCTCCTCGCGCAGCCGGTCCTCCTGGGCCAGCGCCTGCTCGATCGACACCGGCTTGACCCCTTCGACCGGGATCATCTTCGACAGCCGGTCGACCTGCCCGTATGGCATCTGCAACACCCGCCCGACATCGCGCACCGCCGCTTTCGACAGCAGCGCGCCGAAGGTGATGATCTGACCCACCTTGTCGCGGCCGTATTTGTCCTGGACATAGCGGATCACGTCTTCGCGCCGGTCCATGCAGAAGTCGATGTCGAAATCCGGCATCGAGACCCGCTCGGGGTTGAGGAACCGCTCGAACAGAAGCGAATAGCGCAGCGGATCGAGATCGGTGATGGTCAGCGCATAGGCCACCAGCGAGCCCGCGCCCGAGCCCCGCCCCGGCCCGACCGGAATGTCATGATCCTTGGCCCATTTGATGAAATCGGCCACGATCAGGAAATAGCCGGGAAAGCCCATGTCCTCGATGATCTTGAGTTCGAAATCGAGCCGCTGCTGATACTCTTCGGGGCTGACCGCATGCGGGATCACCGCAAGGCGCGCCTGCAGACCTGCATTGGCCTGACGGCGCAGCTCCTCGATCTCGTCATCGGCGAATTTCGGCAGGATCGGCGCGCGCCGATATGCCGCAAAGGCACAGCGCTTGGCGATTTCAACGGTGTTCTCGATGGCTTCCGGCAGATCGGCAAACAGGACCGCCATCTCCTGCGGGCTCTTGAAGTAATGCTGCGGCGTCAGCCGGCGGCGGTTCTCCTGCTGGTCGACATAGGCGCCCTCCGAGATGCAGATCAGCGCGTCATGCGCCTCATACATCTCCTCGCCGGGGAAATAGACATCGTTGGTCGCCACCAGCGGCAGGCCCATGGCATAGGCGATTTCCACATGGCCGCGCTCCGAGACCCGCTCGGCTTCGGGCATGGTTCCGTCCTCGCGCGGGTGGCGTTGCAGCTCGACATATAGCCGGTCGCCGAAAATCGCCGCCAGCCGCTCGATCAGCGCCTCTGCCGCCGGGCGCTGCGCGTTCTGCAACAGCCGGCCCACCGGCCCGTTCGGCCCCCCGGTCAGACAGATGACGCCCTGATGATGCCGGCCCAGCTCGTCCAGCGTGACATGCGGCACGTGGCCGTCGCCGCGCAGGTAGAGGCAGCTGTTGAGCTTCATCAGGTTCTGATAGCCCGGCTCGTCCTGCGCCAGCAGCACCACCGGCGCGGGTGGCGCCGGGTTTTCGCCCGGAGGCGTCGCCAGATAGGCCAGATCGACCTGACAGCCGATGATCGGCTGCACCCCGGCCTCCTGCGCCGCGACGGAAAACTCCAGCGCGGCGAACATGTTGTTGGTATCGGTCACGGCGACCGCCGGCATGTTCAGCTTGCGGCACAGTTCCGGCAGCTTTTTCAGCCGTATCGCCCCCTCGAGAAGGGAGTATTCGCTATGGGTGCGAAGATGGATGAATCGGGCCGGGCTGCTCATGCCCGCACCCTAGCTTCTCGTCCCGCCACGGGAAAGCGCCAAACCAGTCAGCCTGCCAGCCAGCAACCCGTCAAAACCTAGCCAACCGGAAAACCATCTTGACAGGGTGCGTTGCCCATATGATACTTAGCCATATGGATAACCAACTTGACCTCGATCACATCTACCACGCCATGTCGGATGCCACCCGCCGCGCCGTCGTGGCCCGCCTCGCCACCGGACCCGCCACCGTGTCAGAGCTTGCTGTCCCCCATGACATCGCCCTGCCGACCTTCCTCAAGCATCTGAAGGTGCTTGAGAAATCCGGGCTGGTGCGGTCCGAGAAAAAGGGCCGGGTGCGGACCTGCCATATCGAGGCCGCGCCGCTGCGCGAGGCGGAAGACTGGCTCGCCCGCCAACGCCGCCTCTGGGAAGGACGGCTCGATCGTATGGCCGCCCTCGCCGAGGCCATGGAAAGGAAGACCACATGACCATCGCCCATGAAAGCTTCAGCCTCGAACGCCTGATCGCCGCCAGCCCGGCGCGCGTATTCAAGACCTGGGCCGACCCTGCGCTGAAGCGCGCATGGTTCGTCGACAGTGACGGCCCGGACTGGCAGGAGCGCGACTATGCGCTCGATTTCCGCGTCGGCGGGATGGAAACCGGGCGCTTCGTGCTGGCCTCCGGCCCCGGCGCCGGCGAACACCGCAACGTCACCCATTACCTCGATATCGTGCCGGATGAACGCATCGTCTACGCCTACACGATGGCGCATGACGGGCGCATCCATTCCGCCTCTCTCGCCACCGTCGCCCTCGGCGCCGAAAACGGCGGCACCCGGCTCACCTACACGGAACAGGGCAGCTATTTCGGCGGTTCCGATGGTGCGCAAGGCCGCCAGCACGGCTGGACCCATCTGTTGAATGCGCTGCAATCGGTCGCTGAGAAGGAGCCCGCGGCGTGAACCCGGAACTCGACCTGCTGCTCGAACGCCGCATCAACGCGGCCCCCGCCACCCTCTGGCGCTGCTGGAGCGAGCCCGCCCTGCTCTGCCAGTGGTTCACACCGCCGCCGTGGAAAACGGCCGACGCCGTGATCGAACTGCACCCCGGCGGGCGGTTTCATACCCTGATGTCCGGCCCCAACGGCGAAGAGATGCCGCAGGAGGGCTGCTTTCTGGTGGTCGAACCCGAAACCCGCCTGGTTTTCACCGATGCGCTTTCCGGCGGCTTCCGGCCGCAAACCAAGCCCTTCATGACCGCCGAAATCAGCTTCACCGCGCAGGCCGGCGGCACGTTCTACCGCGCCCTGGTCAAACATGCCGACGCCACAGCGCGCAAATCGCACGAGGAGATGGGGTTTCACGCCGGATGGGGCACCGCCACGCAGCAGCTCGAAGCCCTGGCGCAAACGCTTTGAAGCCTATTCCACGCCATAGGCGATAACCTCGCCGCGCCAGTAGGGCGCATATTGATCCTCGATGATGTATCCGACCTCGCCGCGGCGCGGAATGCGCCGTCCGCCGATATCCCCGTAGTCGTCAAACCGACCGCGCCACTCGCGCAGCACCTCGTTGCCACCGGCATCGGTGGCCGGGCGGTCATCTGCCCTTATCACGGCGAAATCGCCCGCGTCGTTCAGCTCAAACCGTACCACCGCATCGCGCGGTTCCATCGCCAGGCGGGCCTCGATCTCGCCGCTCTCCAGCACCCGCCAGGCGATTTCGCGGTTGAGCAGGATCGCATCCGGCGCCCAGGGCAATTCCGCCAGGTATCGCATCGCCTCGCCGCGATCCAGCGACCCGCCCTCGACTCCCGCCACCGGGATCGAACCCAGCAGCCGGGCGCGCAACTGCCCGGTGCCGGCGACGAATGCGTCGAGCACGCGAAACACCGTGATCGGGCCGCGTTTCTGCGCCGCCTCCCAGACAAAGCCGGTGCTGGTCAGGCCAATGGTCTGTCGCGCCGTGATCGGCAGCCATGGACCATCCGGTTTCAACACCATCTCCGACGCCTGGCGCAATCGCACCACGCGCCCCTCCGGCGCTGCCCCGGCCATCCCGCGCAACGCGAAATCGCGCACCCCATCGGGCAGATCGGCGCGGATTGCGCCCGGTGCCGGGGCCTGTGCGAGCTGTTTTTCCAGATCGCCAATCGAGCGGCGAAACGACCAGGAGGCCCAGAGATGCACCAGCAAGCCAACCAGGACGAGCCCGGCCAGCACCATTGTCCAACGTCCCATGTCATCCTCCATTTTCTTTCAACGCCAGAGAGTTGCCTGCAATAAAGGCACCCGTCTGAAGCCGCCGCAAATACCGCCAACCTTCTCGGGAAAGCGGAAAGATTCCGGCAATTGTTCCGCTTTTCTTGAAAGACCTTTTTCCCGTTTTCAAGAATCCTCTCTTGCCAGATCAGCCGCAACCCCGCTCTTATAAATGAAACAGGGGGGCAACTGCCCGTAAAAAGAAGACGACAAACATCCACGGTGCCGCAGGGCGCCGGAAAGGACTCCGTGTGACGGGTATATTGCTGAAAATCGACAGCCTGACCAAGGGCTATCCGGGTGTTGTCGCCAACGATTCGGTGTCTTTCGAGATCGGCACCGGCGAAATCCACGCGCTGCTGGGCGAAAACGGCGCCGGCAAATCGACGCTGGTCAAGATGATCTACGGGCTGGTGAAGCCCGACAGCGGCGCAATGCAGATGAACGGTGCGCCCTTCGCCCCGGCCGAGCCGCGCGCGGCGCGCAGCGCTGGTGTCGCCATGGTGTTCCAGCATTTTTCGCTGTTCAACGCGCTCAATGTCGCCGAGAACATCGCGCTCGGCATGGAAAACCCGCCGGCTCTGCGCGATCTGGCCACGCGTATCCGCAAGGTCAGCGAAGCTTATGGCCTGCCGCTCGATCCGTTCCGCACCGTCGGCGACCTCTCGGCCGGAGAGCGCCAGCGGGTCGAGATCATCCGCTGCCTGCTGCAGGATCCCAAACTGCTGATCATGGACGAGCCGACCAGCGTGCTGACCCCGCAGGAGGTGAAGATCCTGTTCGAGACGCTGAACAAGCTGCGCGCGGAAGGCACCTCGATTCTCTATATCTCGCACAAGCTCGAGGAAATCCGCACGCTGTGCGACGCCGCCACGATCCTGCGGCTCGGCAAGAATGTCGGCAGCTGCGTGCCGCGCGACACCACGGCGCGCGAAATGGCCGAGCTGATGGTCGGCAGCGAATTGCAGACCCCGAAATCGGCCGGTGCCAAGCTCGGCGACGTGGCGCTCGATGTGTCGGGGCTGTCGATGCCCTCGCCGGGGCAGTTCGGCACCGCGCTCAAGAACATCCATTTCGAATTGCGCCGCGGCGAGATCCTCGGCATCGGCGGCGTCGCCGGCAATGGCCAGGACGAATTGCTGCTTGCTCTTTCCGGCGAGATCACGGTCGCGCCCGACGCGATCAAGCTGGGCAACCGCCCGATCGGACAGCTCGGCCCCAACAAGCGGCGCGAAGCCGGGTTGCTCTGCGCCCCGGAAGAACGCCTCGGCCATGCCGCCGCCCCCGACATGAGCCTGACCGAAAACGCCCTGCTCACCGGCGCGGTGCGCCGCGACCTGACCAGCAACGGCTTCCTGCGCTGGGGCCCGGCACGCGAATTCGCCGAAGAGATCATCAAAAAATTCGACGTGCGCACGCCCGGGCCGGAAAACGCCGCGCGCTCGCTGTCGGGCGGCAATCTGCAGAAGTTCGTGATCGGGCGCGAAGTCTTGCAAAAGCCCTATGTGCTGGTGGTGAACCAGCCGACCTGGGGGGTCGATGCCTCCGCCGCCGCCGCCATCCGCCAGGCCCTGCTCGATCTCGCCGCCGGTGGCGCCGGGGTGATCGTAGTTTCGCAGGATCTCGACGAACTGATGGAGGTTTCCGATCATTTCGCCGCACTCAACGAAGGCCGGCTCACCGAAAAGCGGGTGACCTCCGATCTCAATGTCGAAGAAATCGGACTGATGATGGGCGGCGCGCACGGCATGGAGGTGGCGCATGTATAAGCCATTGGAATCTGGATATTTTTGGCAAGATGAAGCTGGGGCGCGCGCGACATGTTGAAGCTTGAAAAACGGCCACAGCCGAGCAAGGCTTTCGCCTATCTCACCCCGCTTTTTGCCGTATTTGCGACGATGATCGCCGGCGGCCTTCTCTTTGCCGCGCTGGGCAAGAACCCGGTCGAGGCGATCCGCACGATCTTCTGGGATCCGCTGTTTGGCGAATTCGCCTTCTATTACCGGCCGCAATTGCTGGTCAAGGGCGGGCCGCTGATCCTGATCGCGATCGGCCTCAGCCTCGGATTTCGCGCCGGCATCTGGAATATCGGCGCCGAAGGGCAATACATCATGGGCGCGATTTTCGGCGCCGGGGCGGGGCTCGCCTTCTTTCCCGCCGAGTCCTGGTACATCTTCCCGCTGATGATCGTCGCGGGCGCTTTCGGCGGCTGGCTCTGGGCCATGATCCCGGCGCTGTTGAAGGTGAAATTCGGCACCAACGAAATCCTAGTTTCGCTGATGCTGGTCTATGTCGCCGAACAGGTTCTCGCCTCGATGTCGCTTGGCCTGCTGAAGAACCCCGAAGGCCATGGCTTTCCCGGCTCGCGCAACCTGAAAGATTACCCGGCTGCGTTCAATGACGACATCATCGCCGGCACGGGCATGCACTGGGGCGTGCTGACCGCGTTCCTGGCGGTGATCTTCGCCTATATCCTGCTCAACCGGCACATGCTCGGGTTCTCGATCCGGCTGACCGGCGAAGCCCCGCGCGCGGCGCGCTTTGCCGGGGTCAAGCCCAACCGGCTGATCATCTTCTGCCTCGGCATGTCCGGGCTCTTGGCCGGGCTGGCGGGGATGTTCGAGGTCTCCGGCCCCTCCGGCCAGATCAGCATCGACTTCAACACGGGCTATGGCTTTACCGCGATCATCGTGGCCTTTCTCGGCCGCTTGCATCCGGTGGGCATCCTGCTGGCCGGGCTGCTGATGGCGCTGACCTATATCGGCGGCGAGATCGCACAGGGCAATCTGGGGCTGCCGGCGGCGGCGATCCAGCTGTTCCAGGGCATGTTGCTGTTCTTCCTGCTGGCGGTGGATCTTCTGACCAATTACCGCCTCCGCTGGATCAGGCGGGAGGTCGCACCATGAAACGATCCAGGTATGTCCCGGTCATGATGGGCGCGTTAATGGCGCCGATGATGCTGATCATGCTGCATGATGACCTGATGTCGGGCGATGGCACCGGTTTGTCGTTCAAGCTCGCGGGCTTCGTTCTGGCCCACCTGGCGGTGATCGCCGGATTGGCTCTGCTGGCGGGCAGAATACTGTTCAGCCGCCGCCTGCACATCCCGTCGCTGCGCCACATGGCGATGATGCTGGTCGGGATGCTGCTTTCGGCGGGGTGTATTCATCTCGTCATCCACGGGGGTATGCTGTGATGGACTTTTCTTCGATCAACCCGGCCCTGCTGCTGGCCTCTCTGATGGTGGCGGCGACACCGATCCTGCTGGCCGCGATCGGCGAGCTGGTGGTCGAGCGCGCCGGCGTGCTCAATCTCGGCGTCGAAGGCATGATGATCACCGGCGCGATCTGCGGCTTTGCCGTGACCGTCGAAAGCGGCTCGCCCGCCGTCGGCTTCATTGCCGCGGCTGTGGGCGGCGCCCTGCTGTCGCTGCTGTTCGCGCTGCTGACCCAGTTCGCGCTGGCCAATCAGGTCGCCTCCGGCCTGGCGCTCACATTGTTCGGCCTCGGGCTGAGCGCGCTGATGGGGCAAGGCTATGTCGGCATCAAGCCGCCGCGCACCCAGGCGCTCGACATCCCGATCCTGGGCGATATCCCGGTCCTCGGCACCGTGCTGTTCAGCCATGATCTGCTGGTCTATTTCGCGCTGGCGCTGGTCGCCGCGACATGGGCGGTGCTGAAATACAGCCGCATCGGCCTGGTCCTGCGCGCGGTCGGCGAAAACCACGATGCCGCCCATGCGCTGGGCTACAAGGTGGTGCGGATCCGGGTGCTGGCGATCATGTTCGGCGGCGCCTGCGCCGGGCTGGGCGGTGCCTATATCTCGCTGATCCGGGTACCGCAATGGACCGAGGGCATGACTGCGGGTGCCGGCTGGATCGCGCTGGCGCTGGTGGTCTTCGCCTCATGGAAGCCCTGGCGGGTGCTGTTCGGCGCCTGGCTTTTTGGCGGAGTCACGGTGTTGCAGCTGAATTTGCAGGCCGCAGGGCTTGCCATTCCGGCGGAATACCTTTCCATGTCGCCCTACCTGATCACCATCCTCGTGCTGGTCATCATGTCCGCCGACCGCTCGCGCGCGCCAGCATCGCTCGGTCGCCTTTTCCACGCCTCGGGCTGATCCCCGGGGCCGCTGCCAACTGAAACAAGAAACAGGGAGTATCCACATGAACCTCACAAAACTCTTCGCCGGCGCCGCGCTTGCGATCGGCCTCGCCACCTCGGCGGTGGCCCAGGACAAGACCAAGGTCGGCTTCATCTATGTCGGCCCGGTCGGTGACGGCGGCTGGACCTATGAACACGACAAGGGTCGCCTGGCCGTCGAGAAGCATTTCGGCGACAAGGTCGAAACCGTCTATCAGGAAAGCGTGCCGGAAGGTGCCGATGCCGAGCGTGCGATCACCCAGATGGCCCTGCAAGGCGCCGATCTGATCTTCACCACCTCGTTCGGCTACATGGACCCGACGATCAACGTCGCCAAGAAGTTCCCCGACGTGAAATTCGAACACGCCACCGGCTACAAGACCGCCGACAACGTGGCGGTCTATTCGGCACGTTTCTATGAAGGCCGCGCCGTGCAGGGCACCATTGCCGGCCGGATGACCAAATCCAACATCGTCGGCTATATCGGCTCGTTCCCGATCCCCGAGGTGATCCGCGGCATCAACAGCGCCTTTATCCACGCCAGGAAGGTCAACCCCGACGTTCAGTTCAAGATCGTCTGGGCCTTCACCTGGTTCGACCCGGCGAAAGAGGCCGACGCCGCCAAGGTTCTGATCGAGCAGGGCGCCGACGTGATCCTGCAACACACCGACTCGACCGCACCGCACGCCGCCGCTCAGGCCGCCGGCAACGTCATCGCCTTCGGCCAGGCGTCCGACATGAGCGAATATGCCCCGATGCCACGGGTCTCCTCGATCATCGACAACTGGGCGCCCTACTATATCGCCCGCACCCAGGCGGTGATGGACGGCACCTGGCAAAGCATGAGCACCTGGGACGGCATCGGCCCCGGCATGGTCGGCATCGGCGAGATCTCCGACGCGGTTCCGGCGGATGTGAAGGCCGAGGCGATGGCTTTGAAAGACTCCATCGCGTCGGGCGCATATCACCCCTTCACCGGCCCGTTGAAGAAACAGGACGGTTCGGACTGGCTGGCCGAGGGCGAAGTGGCCGATGACGGCACGCTGGCAGGCATGAACTTCTATGTCGAAGGCATCGAAGGCGACATTCCGCAATAAGGCCCAGACAAGCCCGCTGGCCCACCGTTGTGCGGCCCGAAACGAAAGCCTGCCGCACATCCTGTGGCAGGCTTTTTCAATGCACCCGGCAGCCGCGACAGGTGTCGCCGGCTTCGGCGCCCGGCTGTCACCGGCGCGCCGTGGCTCAGGGGCGCGCCATGAGTATTTTTGCTAAGAAAAAGCAGGGCGTTGCGGTCAGGCTCAAGCGTCTGAGCCCGGGTCGCGGCTCAGCGCTGGATGCTTTCGAGATAGACCATCAGTGCCGCCAGGGGCCGGGGCACCGGGCTCAGCACGCCATCGCCGGTATCGACCGGCACGGTCGGGCCCTCGAGCAGCAATCCGAACTCGGGCATGTCCTGCGCCGGCAGGCGCCCGCGGGTGTAGCCGTCGATGTAAGACAGCACCGCGGCGCGCGGGAACGTGCCCTTGGCCCGGCGCGTCAGCAGCGTCAGATCGCTCGGTCGCTTGCCCCGTTCGGCGCGGATCTCCACCGCCAGCTCGCCATTGCCCCGGGCCTGGGGGCCGTGACACATGGCGCAGTTTTCGGCGAACAACGCCGCACCCTCGCCCGGCTCGGGCATCTCCTGGCTGACGCAGCCGGCAACGAGCAGCGCCGCGGCGGCCAGTCCCACAAATCGTCGCATTCCCACGCCCTCGCGTTGCTGACCGGCGCGCTTCATTCCTGGATATCCTCGAGAAAGGCCACCAGATCGGCGATCGCCCGGCTCGTCATCAGCGGCTGGCCGCTGGCGGTCTTCATCGCCGTGTCGTCGCCCTCGAAGAAATCGCCATAGACCGGCATCGGGCTGCCATGGCTGACCAGCGGGTCGCGCCCGTCGATGCGCTGCACCACGCGCAGCACCGGGAAGGTGCCGCCATTGGCCGCGGTGAGCCCGGTCAGGTCGATCGGCTGGATCAGCAGCACGCCGGCCATCGGCCCCTGCCCCTTGCCGTCAATGCCATGGCAGGTGGCGCAATGGCGCTCGTAGAGAACCGCGCCCTCGGCAACGTCCTGCGCCAAGGCTGGACCCGCTGTGAGGCCCATGACCAGCGCTAACAGCGCGGCTTTGTTAATTGTCGTCCTCATCGTCTCATCCTTTCGCTCTTCGCATTCCTGTTTGGCCAGATTAGCAGATTGCGCCGCCGTTGGGATTGATCCGCGTCATGGTCTCAGCGTTGCAGCGTCTCAAGATAGTCGGCCAGATCCAGCAGCGCCACGGGCGTCATGATCTCCTCGCCCTGGGGGGTCACCCAGATCTGCTCGGGCCCGGCCAGAAGCGGCGCGAATTCCGGCATAACCGACGTGTCATGCTTGCCGGGATAGCCATGCACCGTGACCAGCACGTGCTCGGTCGGAAAAATCCCGCCATTGGTCAGCGTCAACACGCTCAGGTCCGCGGGCGGCAGCGGCAGCTTGTCGGCGACAGGCCCATCGCCCAGCCCGCTTGGCCCATGGCACATGGCGCAATACTGTGTGTAGGTTTCGCGCCCGGGATGCGGCGCCACATTGGTACAGCCCAACAGCAGCGCCAGCCCGGCACCCGCACCCGCCAACACGGTGATTGTCCTGCTCATCTCGCCGCGCCTTTCTTTTGTTGCGCTTGCCTCTGCACAATGGCCGAACTGGCGCGGCAATTCAATGCTCTGGATCGTCGCATTGCTGCATCCCGGGCTGCGGCCAGCGTGCGCACGTGAAACCCGGTGGAAAGGCCCGGCATGCCGGTCGAAAAGCGCCGGCCGGCTATCTCTGCCCGGCACCGGCTGCGCCACCCATCATGGCCGATCGCCGGGCCATCCCGGCCGGAAAGCGCGTTTCGGCCGCATCGGGGCGCGGGCGTCCCGTGCCGCCGCCGCCCCGGCCGCTACTTCAGCGCCGGCAGATCGACGCTCCAGCGGATCGTGACAGGCTCCGGCTCGGCGCCCTCGGCCGGGGCCGGGGTGCCCTTGCTGTATCCGGTCAGCCGCAGGAAATGGCCTTCGACAACCGCTTCGAGGTGATCGTTGGCAAAGCTCACCGAAGCAAGCCCGCCGTCGCCGCCATCGACGCCCATCACCCGGGGCGCGTCAAAGCCCTGTTCGTCGAACATTTCCGCCGACAGCAGGTGGAGTTCGCCAGCGCGCCGTTGCAGCGTCACCTGCACCATCGGACTGCCCGGCATGCCATCCTCGCCGACGGCGCGCCCGACGATGTTGAGGGTGAGGACCGTCCCCATGACCAGCTTCTGGCCGGCATAAAAGCGGTCCTTCTCCTTGTCATGGGGAATCACCAGTTGCAGCGTTTCGCCGCCGAGTTCGACGGTCATTTCGCCCATTGCGCCATAGCGCGGCGCCAGATCCGCCGCCACGGTCGCAACCGGCATCAGACCAGCGGCGATCAACACAGCGACTGCCGCGACTCTGCCACGGAATATCTCAAGGTACATCTTCCCGCTTCCTCTTAGCCCAGGTTCGGCGCAGCCTGACACAGCGGCTTCGCAGGCGCATGCCCATCTCGCAAAGATATCACGCGCTGGCATAGTGCAAGGCATTTCCCGCGCCAGACGCCCGCAATCGACGGTTGCAGCAGAGCCTTTCGCGCATTTGGCCGACGCCGCGCTTTTCTTTCGCGCCGCGCCGCGCCATATCAGCGCCATGACAAGTTCCGCCGCCACACTCGACCAGATCGAACAGATCGCCCGCGACACCATCGCGGCGTTTCCCGCGCCGTTCCTCGGCCCCGCGCGCGCGGTGCTGCTTCGCGTCGCCGACTGGCCCGATGCCGACATGCTGCGCGATCTCGAGATCAGCGATCCGCTCGAGCTGACCGGGCTTTATGAAGGCGTGCCTATGACCCAGAAATCGGTGTTCGATCTGCCGACCCGGCCCGACACGGTCTGGCTCTTTCGCGCGCCGATTCTCGATGAATGGCGCGCCCGCGGCGATGTCTCGCTGGCTGCGCTCGTCGCGCATGTGACGGTGCATGAATTCGCCCACCATTTCGGCTGGTCCGACGATGACATCGCCAGTATCGACCGCTGGTGGGAGTGAGCAGCCATTCGGCCACCGTAGGGTGTGTGGCTGCACGCACCGCTGCCGCACCGGCCAAACCGGTCACCCAGGCAAGACCTCCCAACGCTTGCCCAGATCCTCAAGTCCGGCTCGGATCAACCGCTCGAGCACCGCTTCATCTAT
>CBDUGF010000011.1:0-50558 GCA_965366835.1 uncultured Rhodobacterales bacterium | reverse complement strand
CGGAAAACCCCCAATAGTCATCCGCCGCTCACGACCGTTGATCGAGTAGTTGAGCACGAAGGACTTTTTTCCGGCTTTTGTGACGCGTAGTGCAAGTCCTGGCACTTCGGTATCTCGGTGCAAGACATGCTTGGCCGGATCGGCCTCAAGTTTGCTAATAAGTGTATTGGTGAGGCGTGTGTTTGGCATGTTGGTGTCCGACCTGTGTCCGGCTATATACGGACACAGATAGATATTTGTGGCAGTCTGTGTCAATTGGACAATGCTCTATACCCGTAGGATATAAAGGAAAATTCGGATTACTTGGAGAAAAAGAAGACTAGACGCACTGATTTGTAATCAGTAGGTCCGCGGTTCGAGTCCGTGTGGGACCATAAAAATCAAGAGCTTATGATCCTTGGGTTTGCCGCAGTCGATGCGGGGACAAAAACAGGACGTTCCTTGTGCGTCGGCAGAACGCAGGGCCCGGCATGGATGTCGCGGCCTGGTCACGACCGGCCGGCGCAAACGCCTCAGGCGTCAGTCTCCGACCAATCGCGCAATCAGTGCGCGGGTCGAGGCGAGGGCGGCATCGCGAGTGGCGCGGCCGGGGTGAAGATGGATGTTCTGCCAGAAACCGTCTGTCAGGGTGTCGATCCATTCGGCGATTGCGTTGATGTCCGCGCGTGGCGCGGCGGGCAGAAGCGTGGCGCAGATGTCGCGGATGGCAGCGGCGCGATCCCTGTCGTATTCCTGCGAAATCTCGGCGTATTGCGGGGTGAAATTCTGTTCTCCCCAAAACGCGAACCAGATCGACAATGCCTCGGCGGAGCAGACCTCCGGCGAAAAATCCGCTTCGACAAGCGCATTCAGCCTGGCGCGCGGATCGTCGCCTGCTGCCTCCAGCGCGGTGCGCCAGTTGTCGGCATAGGTCTCGTATTGCGAGCGCAGCGTTTCGGCCAGCAGCCCGTTCTTGGATTTGAAATAGAAAACCGCAACGCCCTGGCTCAGCCCCGCCTCGGCGGCCACCGTGGCCAGCGTCGTCCTGGCCAGACCGTGCTGGATCACCGAGCGCCTGGCCGCAGCCAGCAACTGCCGGCGGCGCATATCGGCATTGTCCTTGCGTTCCTTGCGGGGTTTTTCGGGCAACCCGAGTCCTCCTTTGTCCAGTTTGTTTTTTCACATTGATGAAGCAATGTCATGCCCGATAGTTTTATTTGAGCGCTCAAAAAAACTTTACGGGATTTCGGCGCTGGGATACACCTGTAACTGACCAGGAGGGAGCGGCCAGTGGGCACGAGCACATATGATGCGATCATCGTCGGGGCAGGGCATAACGGCCTGACCACCGGCTGTTATCTGGCCCGTGCCGGGATGCGCACGCTGATCGTCGAGAAAAACGACTGGATCGGGGGCGCCGCCGTGTCGCGGTCGCTGCATGACGGGTGGACCTATTCCAACTGCTCTTATGTGTGTTCGCTGTTGCGCCGCGAGATCGTGCGCGATCTCGAACTGCCGAAATACGGGTTGCAGGTGATCCCATATGAGGGCGGCGCCACCTTCACCCGCGACGGCGATTATTTCGCCTATCTCAGCGATCATAACGCCCTGCGCCGCGAGATCGCCCGACATTCGCCGCGCGATGTCGACGCTTACGAGCGTTTTGCGCAGACGGTGATCCGTCAGTGCCGCTTTATCCGACCGTTCCTTCTGCGCAATGCGCCGGACCCGACATCGCTGCGTCCGCGCGATCTGGGCGAGCTGGCGTTTCTGGTCAAACAGGCCCATGGGCTGGGCGCCAGGGAGCTGGGCGAAACCTTGCGGTTCTGGACCATGTCGATCGGCGATTTCCTCGACGAGCATTTCGAAAGCGACCTGATCAAGGCGCATCTGGCGGGCTCGGGCATCATCGGGACGGGGCTGGGGGTATATTCGCCCGGAACCGCCTATGTGCTGCTGCATCACTATATGGGCGATGTGGATGGTGCCATCGGTGCCTGGGGGTTCGCGCGCGGTGGCATGGGGGCGATCTCGGCCGCATTGGGAGACGCGTTCGCGGCACATGGCGGCGAGCTGCGCACCGGCGCGGGGATCGAGCGGTTCAAGGTCAGGGACGGGCGCGTGACCGGCGTTGCGCTGGACAATGGCGATGAATTCGACGCGCCCATCGTTGCGTCGAACATGGATATCAAGCGGACCTTCCTGCATCACGTTGACAAGGGCGACGTGCCGGACGATTTCACCCGCGCCGTCAAGCGGTTCAAGATCCGCGGATCCTCGGCCAAGCTGAACATCGCGTTGGACCGGATGCCGGAGATACCGGCAGCACCGGAGGGCGCGAGTTTCCTGCGCGGCGACATGCATTGTTCGACCTCGTTGGCGGAGCTTGAGCGCGGCTATGACGACTGGAAGGCGGGGCGCTGGTCGGTGGAGCCGTATTTCGACATGCTCATCCCCAGCCAGATCGACCCGACCATGGCGCCGGCGGGCAAGCACATGATGACCGTCTTCGTGCAATATGCGCCCTATGATCTTGAGGTCGGCGGTGTGCGGTCCGGTGACAATTGGACCGATACGCAGCGCGCGGCATTGGCGGATTGCGTCTACGCCAAGATGGAACAGGCAATGCCGGACATACGGCAGCGTATTGTTCATGCCGAGGTGCGCACGCCTCTGGATATCGAGCGCGAAGTCGGGCTGACCGAGGGCAATATCTTCCAGGGCGAGCTGACCTTCGACCAGCTGCTCTTCAACCGCCCGGTGCCGGGGTATTCGGACTACACGACGCCCATCGCTGGCCTCTATATGGTCGGATCGTCCAGCCATCCGGGCGGCGGCGTGATGGCGGCACCCGGAGCGAATGCCGCGCGCGAGATCTTGCGCCGGGCGGGCAAGGCCAAGGCCGCCGCGGGGGTTGCGGCATGAGCGCGCGATACGATGCCATCGTGATCGGGGCGGGGCATAACGGCCTGACCGCCGCGCGGGTACTGGCGGACAAGGGCCACCGCGTCTGTGTGCTGGAGCGCGCCGGTCACGTCGGCGGAATGGCGGCGAACGCGACGTTGGGCGACGCGTCGGTGCCGCGACTGGCGCACCTGCTTTACGGGCTCAAGGATAGTCCGGGAGTTGAAACCAAGGTGCTGGCGAGCATCGGCCTGTCGCCTGACGGAAAGCATGTCGAAATCGCCGGCGGCGGGCTGCGCTATGTGGATGGTGCCGCGCATCCCGAGGCCGACAGGTTTGCCACGCTTCATCGCCGTCTGACGCGTTTCGCCGGCCTGCTTGGCGGGTTGTCCGACGCCCCGCCGCCGGCACTGACGGAGGGGCTGCGCGACATGGCGGGGCTGGCCAGGCTGGGGCTGGGCGCGAAACGGATGGGCCGCGAGGAGATGCGCGAATTCCTGCGGGTGATGCTGTCCAACGTCTATGACCTGTTGCTCGATGATCTGACGGACGGTCCTGCGGCGGGTGTGATGGCAGCCGATGCCGTGCGCGGCGCCTTTGCCGGGCCGCGCAGCCCGGGCAGTGTGCTGTCGCTGATGTACCGGATGCGGCTGGGCGGCGAGGCGCATCTGCCGATGGGAGGAATGGGGGCCGTTGTCGGCGCGATGGCAGATGCGGCACGCGGCAGGGGGGTTGAGATACGGCTGGGTGCAGGTGTTGCGTCGGTCGATATCGAGGGCAGCCGCGCCGTGGGTGTGACGCTGGAGGACGGCACCTCGTTGCGCGCGGCGGCTGTGCTGTCGAGCCTTGGCGCGGCGCAGACGATGCAGCTCGCGGGGCCGCAGCATTACGACATCGAAGCGGTCCGCCGCCTGCGCAACCTGCGCAGCAAGGGCACTGTGGCGAAGCTCAATCTGGTCCTGCGCGATGTGCCGGAGATGCCGGGCCTGACCGATGCGCAGCGAGCCGGGCGGTTGGTGCTGGCGCCCTCGGCCACCTATGTGGAGGATGCCTTCAATCCGGCGAAGTATGGCGAGGCGTCCGGCGCACCTGTGCTCGAGGTGGTGATGCCGTCGCTCAGCGATCCGTCGCTTGGCGGGCATGTGATGTCCATCAACGCGCAGTATGTGCCCGAAGGCGCCTCCGGCGACGGCGTGAAATCAAGCGTTCTCGCGGCGCTTGGCCCATATATGCCCGACCTGCCGGATCTGATCGAACATGTCGAGGTTCTGACGCCTGCGGATATCGAAGCGCTGACCGGTGCGCCCGGCGGCCATTGGCACCATGCCGAGATGAGCATCGACCAGCTTCTGACCGTGCGCCCGGTGAATGGCATGGCGCGCTATGCCTTCGGGCCGGAGGGATATTACCTCTGCGGTGCCTCTGCACATCCGGGCGGCGACGTGACCGGCCAGCCGGGGCGGAATGCCGCGAACGTGGTTCTGAAAAGCGGGGTGCTGTCATGAGTGCCAAGCATGTCCCCCTGGGGCTGATCCCCGGTCCGCTGCATGACCGGCTGAATGCGCTCAGCCGCACCCAGGGGTGGATGGACTGGGCGGGGTATCTCTCGCCCTCCGTTCTCGATACGGCGGAGTTCGAATATTTCGCGATCCGCAATCAGGCGACGCTGTTTGATGTCTCGCCGATGCACAAATACCGGATCACAGGGCCGGAGGCGGAGGCGATGCTGAACCGTCTGGTCACCCGCGACGTGCGCAAAATCGGGGATGGCCGGGTCGGCTATGTCATGTGGTGCGACGAGGAGGGGATGCTGATCGACGACGGCACACTGTTCCGTCGGTCAGCCAGCGATTTCCGCCTGTGCTGTCAGGAGCCGATATATTCGTGGCTGCTGGATGCAGCTTATGGGTTTGACGTCGAGGTCGGGGACGAGAGCCACAGTATTGCCGGGCTGTCGCTGCAGGGGCCGACATCGTGGTCGGTGCTGAACGCGGCCGGATTCGAGGTGGCCGACATGAAGCCGTTCGACTGGCGCGAGATCGAGCCGGGCCTGTGGATCTCGCGCACCGGATTTACCGGCGATCTGGGCTATGAGCTGTGGATGCCATGGGCCGGCGCGGGGGATGTCTGGGACCGGCTGTGGCGGGCGGGCGGCGACTGGGGCCTGCGTGCGATCGGCTATGACGCGTTGCACCTTGCGCGGATCGAGGCGGGCTTTATCGCCGCCGGTGCCGATTTCCAGCCGGTCCACGCAGCGTCGCGTCTGCACCGGGGGCGCACGCCGCTGGAGCTGGGCTTTGCCTGGATGGTGCATTTCGACAAGGGCCATTTCAACGGCCGCGCCGCGTTGTTGCGGCAGGACAGGGAGGGGCGGCGATTCGTTCTGGCAAAGCTCGACATTGGCGGGTTCAAGCCGGCGCAGGGCGCGCTGATCTATCATCGCAAGCGTCGCGAGGTCGGCCATGTCACCAGCGGCGTCTGGTCGCCCACAGCCAAGCGCAACATCGCCCTGGCCGAATTGAAGGCGCCTTTCGGCGTGCGCAAGACCCGCGACCTCTGGGCCGAGATATACGTCAACGAAGAGGGCGTCTGGGACCGCAGGCTGGTGCCTGTGAGCGTCGAGGACAAGCCGTTTTTCATCAACGACCGCGCCCGGGCGACCCCGCCGCGCGCATTTTAGGGAGGCTGAGATGCCCGACACCGGAAACCTGAACGAACCGTCACCCGATACGCTGAACGAATGGGACCGCACCCACCAGTTGCACCCCTGGGCGGCGATGGATGCCTGGCAGGAAAGCGACTATCACCCGATAGAGAGCGCCGATGGCATCTATCTGTGGGACGCGGACGGGCGGCGTTTCATCGACGGGCCGGGCGGCATGTGGTGCGTGCAGATCGGTTATGGCCGCCGCGACATGGCGCAGGCGATCGCGGATCAGGTGGTGCGGCTGCCCTATACCTCGCCCTGGACGACGACGACGGATCCGTCGGCGATGCTGGCCAAGAAGATCGCCGATCTGGCACCGGGGGATCTGAACAACGTGTTCTTTACAACCGGCGGGTCGACGGCGGTGGATACGGCCATCCGCACGATGCATTTCATGAACAACGCGCTGGGGCGCAAGGACAAGAAGATCGTGATCGCCCGCGAAAAGGGCTATCACGGATCGACCTATCTGGCGTCTTCGGTGACGGGCAAGGAACGCGACAAGAGCCGTTTCGATGTCGCCTCTGAAACGGTGCGGTTCCTGCCCGATATCAACCCGTATGTGCGCCCCGAGGGGATGAGCGTGGCAGAGTGGTGTGATGCCAAGGTCGGCGATCTGGAAGAGATGATAGCGACGGTCGGGCCTCAGAATATCGGGGCTTTCATCGCCGAGCCTATCCTGTGTTCCGGCGGCGTGATCATCCCGCCAGAAGGCTATCACAAGCGCACGCTCGATTTGTGCCGCGCCCATGACATCCTCTATATCTCGGACGAGGTGGTGACGGCGTTCGGCCGTCTCGGGCACTGGTTCGCGTCGCAGGACGTGTTCGGGATCGTGCCGGATATCATCACCTGCGCCAAGGGTCTGACCTCGGGCTATCTGCCGCTGGGCGCTTGCATCATTTCGGACGCGGTGATGGAGCGGATGACGGGGCCGGACGAGAACGTGTTGTTCTCCAACGGCTATACCTATTCGGGACATCCGGTGTGCTGCGCCGCCGCACTGAAGAACATCGAGATACTGGAACAGGAGCGGATCCTCGAACATGTGCGCGAGATCACGCCGCATTTCCAGGCGAGGCTTCGGGCGCTGGAGCGGTTTGCGATCGTTGGTGACGTTCGCGGCATGGGGTTGCTGGCCTGTATCCAGGGCCGGCCCGACACGCCGGGGACATCGCTGGCCGCCGAGCGCAAGCTGGGCGAATTGCTGGATGCGGCCTGTGAGAAGCGCGGGCTTCTGGTGCGACCCCTGATCAACATGGCGGTATTTTCGCCACCGCTGATCATCACCAGGGCGCAGGTCGACGAGATGTTCGATATTCTCGAGGCAGCGCTGGAAGAGGTGACGGCGCAGATGGCGTGAGGTGTTGCGCCGCCTGTCCTGCGGACAGCGCAGAAACCGGGGGTTGCCGTCTGCCCCCAGGGGCAATCGGGAACAGAGTCGCTACACGGTATGTTCGCGGCGGGCGTGGTTTTGCGCTTCGCTGTCGAGTTGCAGTGCCGCGCGGTAGCCGGAATAAACGGCGGCGGCAATGAGACCCGGCGCTTCGGCATCGCCGATGAGGCTGACGCCCGGATGGGTTTGGCGCAGCGCGTCGTAGAGCCCGCGCTCGGGGATGCGGCGGGTGACTGGGATCAACGCGTCGCAGGCGCGTTCGATCTGTGGTTCGCCGAAATGACCGGCAAGCGCGAGCCTGCCGGGGCTGATGGCGGTGAGGATACGGTTGGTGAGGATTTCGACGCCGGCGGCGACGAGGGCGGCCGTCGAACGCTGCTGTTCCTGCGTGAACGCACCCCAGGCGCAGGCCCGGCCCGCCGGGGTGATCAGCGTCACGCGATGGCCGCGCTTGCGCAGCAGCAGGGCGAGGACCGACCCCATGTAGTGATGATCGTCATCGTAGATCGCCACGTGATCGGCCTCGAGCGAGCCGCCGGCGAGGAGGTGGTCGGCGCTGGTGATCATGTCGTGATTGAGGCCGTGTGGATCCTGGCGCCCGGCGGTGTCGGCGGCCCAATGGGCGCCGGTGGCGACGAGGATATGGTCGGCGTTCATCGCGGGGATGTCCGGCGCGGTTATCGTGCTTTCGGGATAGAGCGTGACGTTGTCCATCTGCGCGATCTGCGCCAGGCGCCAGTCGCGCACCCGCGCCCATTCGGCAAGGCCGGGGAGGGCGGATTCGCGTGTGACCCGCCCGCCGAAGCTGCGCGAGGTCTCCGCCAGCATGACCTCGTAGCCGCGCTGGCCCAGGGTGCGGGCTGCCTCCAGTCCGGCGGGGCCGCCGCCGATGACCAGCACGCGGCTGTGCGCTGGTGCGGGCGGCACGCGTTCGGGGTGCCAGCCCATGCGCCATTCCGCGCCCATCGTCGGGTTCTGGGTGCAGCGGATCGGCACGCCGAGGCTGTCATGCGCGTAGCAGACATTGCAGCCGATGCATTCGCGGATATCGGCGCTGCGGCCTTCGCGGATTTTCATGGGCAGGAACGGATCGGCGATGGAGGGGCGCGCGGCACCGATCATGTCCTGCACCCCGTCGCGGATGACCTGCGCCATCGTGTCCGGCGAGGTGAAGCGGCCCACGGCGACCACGGGTTTGTCGGTCAGTACCTTGGCCCGCGCCACGCTGGCCTGAAGCGCGCCTTCCTTGACGAAACGGGAATGGCCCATTTCGACCTCGTAATCGGGCACCGTGAGATCCCACAGGTCCGGCAGATCGGCGAGCATTGCGAAGGCGTCGTAGCTTTCGGCATTCTCCAGCCCGACGCTGAAGCGGCAGGCGACAGCGGCGCGGCCTGCGACCGCCTCGAGGGTATCCTCGATCAGCTCGCGCACGATCCGCACGCGGTTTTCCAGTGTGCCGCCATAGGCGTCGGCGCGGTCATTGGCCGGATCAAGGAAATGCGACAGCAGGTAGCCGTGGGTCGCATAGACATAGACGATGTCGAACCCCGCCTCGACCGCACGCAGCGCTGCATCGCGGTGCCAGCGGCGCAGCTCGGCAATGTCGCTCAGGTCCATCGCGCGGGTCTGGCCCGGGTGGACCTCGCCCGCGTCGCTCTGCGGCATCGACCGCAGCCCCAGCGGGGGCAGGCGGGTGCCGAGGTTGACGACCATGCCGCCGCCGGCCCAAAGCTCTACCCCCGCGAGCGCGCCATGGGCGTGGACCGCCTCGGTCATCAGGCGGTGCGCGCGGATGTCATCATCATCCCAAAGCGCGGCATAGGCGAAGGAATCATTGTCCGACGAAGGGTGGATGGAGCAATATTCGGTGCAGACGACGCCCCAGCCGCCCTCGGCCTTCACCCCGCGCATTGCCGCGAGCGACTGAGGACGCCGCCACCCCATGCCGGTGCAATGGGGCACCTGATAAAATCGGTTCGGCGCGGTCACCGGGCCGAGCTGGACCGGATCGAACAGGATATCATGACGTGGATCGCGCATAGGGTCCTCGAACCGGCTCTGTTTAGCGTATTATTTGAGCGCTCAAATAAACCTTGAGTCAACCCGCGATCCCGCCTAGCCTTTCCTCAGGGTCTTTCCCCATCAATCTGTCGGGACGGACCGATAATGACGGGGAGACATAATAAATGACCAAACTTCGACAGACGGGATTCGCCCTTGCCGGTGTGACGGCGCTGCTGGCCTCTGTGGCGATGGCGCAGGATGGCGAACTGACCGTGTTTGACTGGGCGGGGTATGAAGACCCCGAATTTTACACCACCTACACCGACAAGCATGGCGGACCGCCCACGTTCGCGTTCTTCGCCGATGAGGAAGAAGCGTTCCAGAAGCTGCGCTCGGGCTTCAAGGCGGACGCGGCGCATCCCTGTTCGCAATCCGTGCCCAAATGGCTCGAGGCCGGGCTGCTTGCGCCGCTGGACATTTCGCGGATCGAGCGCTGGAACGAAGTGAACGAAGAGTTCCGCGAGATCGAGGCCTACAAGAAGGATGGCGAGTATTATTTTGTCCCGATGGACTGGGGCAATACCGGGCTGGTCTACAACGCGGACAAGCTGAGCGATGAGCAGGTCGCGTCGCTGACACTGTTTGCCGACCCTTCGATGGCGGGCAAGATTTCGATGCCCGACAACGTGGATGACGCCTATGCTCTGGGGTTTCTGGCAACCGGCGTGACCGACTGGACCAAGGCGAGCGACGAAGACTTCAAGGCGGCGTCCGATTTCCTGCGCAAGGTGCATCAGAACGTGTTGTCCTATTGGGACAGTTCATCCTCGCTGGCGCAGCTGATGCAGTCGGGGCAGGTTGAGGCGGCATGGGCCTGGAACGAAACCGCCGCGACGCTGTCGGCCGAGGGTCTGCCGATCAAGATGAAGCGCGACGCGAATGAAGGTGCGTCAAGCTGGGTCTGCGGCTATGTGCGGCTGAAAGACGGGACCGGGTCGGAGGACAAGTTCTACGATTTCATCAACGCCTGGCTGGAGCCCAAGACCGCCGATTACATGGTCAGCGCCTGGGGCTACGGCCATTCCAACGCGGCGCAGATGGAGAAGATGGATCAGGAATTGCTGGCCTCCATGAGCCTCGACAGCACCGAGGCGCTGCGCAAGAACACGCTGTGGCAAGGGCCGGCGGGCGCCGAGCGGCGCGAAAAGATGATCGCGGAGTGGGAGAACATCAAGGCCGGATTCTGATTGCAGGATCTGTGAGAAGGGAGCCGCCGCGGCCCGAGAGGCTGTGGCGGTTTTTTTGTGGACGAACATGTTCGACGCGGCATGACTGCCTTGAGCCCGAACTTGCCAGCTTTGCGGCGTGTTGATGCTGCGGCGCTGAGTGACGATCATTCTGATTTCATTCAGTGCGATGGTCTGCGGCTTTGGCCGTCCCGGCGCAAACGGTGGTGAAGCCCGTTTACCAGGCAAGGCCGGACCAACCTGTGCCAATTCGACAATTGTAATCAATCAGGAAGGCCCCTTCAGCGACCGCTGCCGTAACTTGCTGCGGCGTTAGCCGAATGTGAAGAAACCGATGCCAGAGTGACGGCATGACAATGAACCCGCTTCATGCCTCGCCATTGACTGGGCCCGCCGCCCAGGTCGACTCCCTGGTCGCAGCCCGGTCGCGCGGCGCGCAGATCGGCCTGCTCTGCGATACGCGTCCGTTGCACCGGCTGCTGGTTCGGTTGAGTGGCGGTGAACGAAGGCCGGGCGGCCCGGCCGGGCGCTACAGGCGCCATGGCGAAGAGGTGGTTATCTATGGAACCCTGGGCGGCAAACGCTGTGCCGTGCGCACCACCCCTTCGGATCGGGTTTCGCGCGACATGGCGGACCTGTCGGATCGGTTTCGGGCGCTGCTGACCTCGCCGCCGGATGACTTTCGTGAACGGCGCAGAGCCCTGTCGACGATGTTCGGCACGTTCCTGTGCATTCATCCATACCTCGACGGCAACGGCCGCGTCGGACGCATCCTGTTCCAGCGTGGCTGCGCGCTGCTCGGTCTGCAGCTTGCTGCGCAATGGCGCCTGGACGAACGCTGCTATGGCCGCGGACTGGGGCTTGCCGCCGAATGCGTGATGAAGTCGGCGCGCCCGATCACGGCCTATATGGAGCGCTTCTACGCCTGATGGACGTCCTGCGAGAAGGCTGAGCAATGGCAATCATCTACGATCTTCTGGAATTGGACGGCGCCCCGAATGTGGGCGATACGCTGGGCGTAGCCGGAACGGGCGCCGATGTTACCTTTCTGGGCACCGAAACCGACGCGACGGTTGCCAACGACGCCACCGACAGCTCTGGCGGCGTCACATACGAGGCCGGGCTCTATCACGGCAGCAGCGGCTCACAGCCCGCCGATATCGACGGCATTTCGCATGACGTGACGAGCATCCGCGAGGTGACCTATGACCTGGGCGGAGCGACCTATACCGGCCATGTGATCAGCGTCGAGCCGGTCGCGGGCGGCGCTGTGCGCTTTTTCTTTTTGCCCGAAGACGGCTCCGATCCGGTTCTGGGCGAAGTCACCATCCTGTCGGCGACCACGATCTATTTTGTCGATGCCGATGACCTGGCGATTGATGACACCGTCAGCTTCCCGGTCTGCTTTCTGAAGGGTACCCTGATTGCCACCCCGACGGGTCCGCGCGCCGTGGAAACACTGAAACCCGGCGACCATGTGGTGACGCTGGACCGCGGAGCACAGCCGATCCGCTGGACACACAGTGACACTCATGCCCTGGAAGAAACCTCTGCAGATGACAAACCCATCCTGATCAAGGCCGGTGCGCTTGGCACCGGTGTGCCCGCCCGCGACCTGGTCGTATCGCCGCAACACCGCATCCTGGTGGGTCGGGCCGGGCAATTGCAGGCGGCCTTCGCCACGGAGGCGTTTGCGCCCGCGAAATCGCTGATACCGTTGCGCGGCATCCGGGAAATGAAAGGAAAAACCCAAGTCACATGGATTCATTTCGCCTGCGACCGGCATGAGATTGTCTTCGCCAATGGCGGCTGGTCCGAATCTCTCTTGCTCGGGCCGATGGTGATGAACCGGCTGTCAGACAAGGAACGCCGGGCTCTGACCGATATCTTTGGTCCCGCACCGACGCCCGACGCGGCACTAAACGGTCCGCCTTCCCGTGAGTGTCTCAAGGTCGTCGAGGTGCGGCGCATTCTCGCGAGGTATCTGAAGGAGAAGGGGCGACGCACCGCAAGGAACTTCGGGAAACGGGGTTTCGATCAGCAGTGTTTGGCCGAAGAAATCGAAGGGCTTGCAGGCAACCAACAGCCCGATTGGGGAACCCTTCGATGGCCGGGTCGCCATGGGATAGGCTAGTCGCCCGGTGCGCCTGGAGGTGATGCGACGCGGAGCGATCGGGGCTCTGATTGCGATCTCGTTCGCAACGCGTCTTGCCTTGCATGCAACGGCCGGCGCGAGGCTGGAACCGGGGGCCTTTTTGCACCTTTTTACCACTCTCGACCTTGCAGGCGCCACGCGATTGACGCCTGCGTTCTGTGCCGTTGCGCATTGTCACTCGGACCTGCTCAGGTGACGGTCGCAACAGGTCTCAGACCCGCGCGCGCTCCCGCGCTACGCTTGACCAAATCCGATAGCTCATGCCTGGCCCGGATCACTCCCGAAATCGCATCCTCATTGCGGTCCTGCTTGATCGCGGCACTCATGCCGGGCCGTGCTTCGACGCGTGGATCGAAGACAGCTAACCGGGTTTGCGCGCCCTCAGGTGATGCGGGCAATGCTCGCCGGTTTGCAGCACGCCGATCATCGCTTGCCAGGTTCTGATCTGGTCCGCGATCAGGTCGGCCCCGTGCGCCGCCTCGAAGCTGGGCCGTTCGGGGCCGAGAAAGCGGGCGAGTTCGTCTTGGGCAACTTCGGAATACCACGGATTGCGATTGGTCAGCGTGATGTCTTCGAAACCCGCCACCCGCAACGCCGACGCATATCGCGCGGGCGAGGCCATGGCGAAATCGAGATCCTCCAGCGCGATGTAACGCGCCATCTCGGGCGAGGGCGCGCCGTCATGCGACATCAGCCAATCGGACGCCGCGAACCAGCCGCCGGGCTTCAGCACCCGGAACACGTCGGCGGCCAGCGCCTCCTTGTCGGGAATGTGGATGATGGAATCCTTGGAGAACACCACATCGAATGTGGCGGGGTCGAAGGGCAGGGGGCCGGGGGAAACCTCGCGGATGGTGATGCGGTCGCTCAGCCCGGCCTCGGCGACGCGGCGTCGCGAGGCGGCGCAGACCGGGGTTTCCACGTCGATCCCGGTGACGTGACCGGCGCCATGGTCGCGCACCAGCGATACGGCGATGGCGCCGGAGCCACAGCCGATATCGAGCACACGGGCACCGGTCAGCTCGAGCCCGTCGAGCACGCGCGCCACCTCATCAGGCCCGCCGGGCGACAGATAGCCTTCGCCCCAAAGCGCTTCGAGAAAGGCGATGTGGCGGTCGTCGTAGTGATCGTCGCTCATGTGATATGCTCCCGTAGGGTGGCGAGATAGGTGTCGATGAAGCGGGCCAGGTAGCGCTCCATTCCGACCAGCGGGCCGGGGGTGTAGAAACGCGAGGCGACGCCTGCCGCGTTATCCTCGACGATGCGCTTGTCGGCGCGGGTGGTCACGTCCCAGAGCCATGTCAGGCGGTCGCGGTCATAGTCGCGGCCTTCCTCGGCATCCTCGTGAACCAGCCAGAGGATCTCTTGTGCGCAGTGATCCTTGCCCGACGGCAGGAACCGGTAGAGCACCGCGTGATCGCAATAGATCAGCATCGGGTTGAGGATGCCGACATAGGCATCCGACGCACCGCCATCATGGCCCTGAACCGATCCCAGCAGGGGCGCCAGCGGCGTGCCATCCTCTGATCCGGTGTCGAACCCGTCCATCAGGGCATAGCGGTTGTAGGCGTGATCGGTTCCGCCGCCATGAATCGCGTCGATGAAATCGGTCGGCACACCGCAGGCCGCCGACCGTGCCTGCATCGCCGCGTTGAGCGGGGCGACGCGGCTCTCCGGCATGTGCGTGGCATGGCCCCTGCTGAATTCCGGGTGGGCGGCGGCGCAATGGTAACATTCGTTATAGTTCTCGAGCAGCAGCTTCCAGTTTGCGGCCACGCTGTAGGTCGCCCGGTGTGCGATGCGGGTGCGCGCCAGATCGAAGGGCGCCAGGACAGGCGCCATCGCGGCGCGAATGGGGGCGAAATCGGGGGGCGTGTCGGCCAGCGAGACATAGATCAGCCCGGCCAGCACCTCGACCGAGACAGGGTGGAGGGCGAGGTCGTGGGCTCCCTGCAACTGGCGCGCGTGAAACAGCGAGCCGTCAAGGTTGTAGGCCCAGGCGTGATAGGGGCAGGTGAAGCGCCGCACGTTGCCGCGAGGTTCGAGACAGATGCGCGAGCCGCGATGGCGGCAGACATTGGCGAAGGCGCGGATAGCATCACCGTCGCGCAGCACGATCACCGATTCCTCCAGCATGTCGAACAGGATGTAATCGCCGGTCTGCGGCAGTTCGCTGACATGGCCCGCAAGCTGCCATTCACGGCCCCAAAAAGCGCTGCGGTCGGCCTGCCAGACGGCGTCCGAGGTATAAAACCGGCGCGCCATCGCATGCCCCGGCTTTTGCGCGGATATGAGGCCGGCGATATCCATATCAGTCATTGAACAGCACGATCGACTCCGATCCCCAGCCGACGCGCACCTTTGCCCCCGGCGCCGCCACCGACCGCCCGGCCGTGTTGCGCATCGAGATCGTCACCGGTGCGTCGCGACCGGGCAGGTGCACGGCGTAATAGGTCATGTCGCCGTAATACTGCGTATCGGCGACCTCTGCCTCGACCTCGTGCTGCGCCTGGTCGTGTGCATCGAACAGCAACGTCAGCATTTCGGGCCGCACGCCGATGGTGTTGACGGCGTCGGCGACGATCCCAGCGGGCAGCTTGTCGCGCGCGATTGTTGTCCGGCCGAGGGCGGGAATGTCGAGAGTGACCGCGCCGCCCGCGTCATCAACGCAGGTCGCTGGCAGGAAATTCATCACGCCGATGAACGACGCCACGCGTCTGGTTGCGGGGCGGCGGTAGAGCCCTTCGGGCGTGTCCATCTGCGCGATCTCGCCGTCGAACATCACGGCGATGCGGTCCGACATGATCAGCGCTTCTTCCTGATCGTGGGTGACGAGAATGAAGGTGATCCCGATGGATTTCTGCAACGATCGCAGCTCGACCTGCATCTGGTCGCGCAGTTTCTTGTCGAGCGCGGATAGCGGCTCGTCCAGCAGGATCACTTTCGGCTGCATCACCAGGGCGCGGGCCAGTGCCACCCGCTGGCGTTGGCCGCCAGAAAGCTCGTGCGCCTTGCGGGCGGCGTAGCTCTGCATGTCGACCAGGGCCAGCACCTTATCCACCTCGGCCGCAATCTGCTGTTTTGGCATGCGACGGGTCTTCAGGCCGTAGCCCACGTTTTCCGCCACATTGAGGTGCGGAAAGATCGCGTAGCTCTGGAACACCATGTTGGTTGGGCGGCTGTTTGCGGGAATGCCTGCCATGTCCTTGCCGGCGATGTGGATGGTGCCGGATGTGGGCGGCTCGAACCCGGCGATCAAGCGCAGCAGGGTCGTCTTGCCACAACCCGACGGGCCGAGGAGCGAGAAGAATTCGCCCTCGCGGATGGCCAGATCGATGCCGTGCAGCGCGGTGAAACCTCCGAATTTCTTCGTGGCGTCGGCGATTTCGATCATCGGTGCGGTGTTCGGCTTGCCATCAGCCATGCTCAGACCCCTGCCAGCGTGGTTTCAATACCCTGCCGCGTGGCGGAGCGGCGACGCAAGACCTCGGCGAGAACAAGCATCAGGATCGACACCGCCAGCAGGATCGTTCCCAGCGCCATGACCGATGGCAGCTTGGCGGGAAAGCGCAGCTGGCTCCAGATATAGACCGGCAGGGTGACATCGGTGCCGGTGAGGAAGAACGCGATGATGAATTCGTCGAGGCTGATCGTGAAGGTGATCAGCAGCGACGAGATCACCCCCGGCAGCACCAGCGGCAGCGTCACCCGGCGGAAAGTGCCGAGACGGCTTTCGCCGAGATCGAACGATGCTTCCTCGAGTTCGCGGTCGAGCCCGCGATAGGCGGAACTGAGGATGGCGATTGAAAACGGCGTGCAGACCAGGACATGCCCCGCCACCACCGTCCACAGCGACAGCGTCAGCCCGATCTGGTTGAGCATGATCAGCAGCGCCACCGCGATGATGATTTCCGGCAGCACCAGCGGCAGCATGATCAGCCCCATGATCCCGGTCTTGCCGGGAAAGGCGAACCGCGCGGCGGCGCGGGCAGCGAAAGCCCCCAGCAGCGTCGACAGCAGCGCCGTCGACACCGCAACCTTGGCCGAATTCCACAGCGCCACATGCAACGTGTCGGTATACCAGAGGCCGACGAACCATTCCATCGTGAACCCGGTCAGCGGAAAGGCGATGATGGTCGACTGGTTGAACGCGAACAGCGGCAGCAGGATCACCGGGGCGTAGAGGAAGATCATGTAGACGACCGCATAGATGGCGAGCCACTTCGCACCGAGGTATTTCATCGCACACGGCCTCCCAGCTTCTTGCCCAGCAGAAAGATCGCGGCGCTGATCAGCCCGACCACCACCATCGACGACACCGCCAATGCCGCACCCAGAGGCGCATTGTTGGCCTTGCCGATCTGGATCTGGATCATGTTGGCGATCATCAGCCCGTCGGTGCCGCCGACCAGCCGGGGCGTGATGAAATCCCCCACCGTCGGGATCAGCACGATCAGCGTCGCCGCGACGATACCGGGCATGGCCAGCGGCAGGGTGATGCGGAAGAATCGGCGCACCGGACCATCGCCAAGGTCTTGTGCCGCCTCCAGCAAGGACCGGTCGATCTTCTCGAGCGCCACGAATATCGGCAGGATCGCGAACGGCGCCCAGGCGTGGGCCAACGTGATCACCACGGCGTTGAGATTATAAAGGATGAAGGTCAGCGGCGCGTCGATGAAGCCCAGGCCCAGCAGGGTAGAGTTCAGCACGCCGTTATAGCCGAGGATCACCTTCCACAGGAAAACCCGCAGCAGATAGGACGTCCAGAACGGCACCGTGATCAGGAACAGCCACAGCGCCTTGCGTTTGGTCACCTTGAACGACAGGAAATAGGCGATTGGAAACGCCAGCAGCACGGTCACCACCGTCACCGTCAGCGATATCCGCAAACTGCGCCACATCAGCACCTGATAGAGCGGCGTGCCCCAGGCCTCGCGGTAATTGTCGAGCGTCGGCGTGGTGTCGATGGTCAGGTAATCCTGGGTCCAGAAGCTGAAGGTGATGACCATCAGCAGCGGGGCGGCGAGCATGACGAGGACATAGACGAAGGTCGGGCTGATCAGCTTCAGCCCCTGCCGCGCCTCGAGATCGAGCCGCGCCGCCATCAGGACTGTAGCCCCTGCGGCGCGGGCGCACTCACTCGGTGGCTTCCCGTGCCAGCAATTCGGCGTTGCGGGCGGCGACCTCGCCCCTGGGCGGCTCGTCCTCTTCCAGCACCGGGAAGTGGGCGCGCAGCTCGCCATGATAGCTGCGCACGCAGTTTTCCAGATCGGACAGGATCACGCCGTCATAGCCGCTGGAAAACGTCGCTTCCCAGACCCAGCGCACCAACTGTTCGTCTTCCTCCGAGGTCAGGCGGTCGATGCGGCTGGACAGATAGCGCGCGGCGCGCATCCGACGGTCTTCGGTACCGAGGCGATAGGTCGTGCCGCGCTGCATGGTCTGTCCGTAGGCCACCGGAAACTCCTGGTAGAACTTCACACAATCAGGATAGAGCCCAAGCACGCAGTTTGGGAAGAGCCCAATGTAGAGCCACGCACGTTTGTGGTCCTTGTCAAGGTATTCAGGCGGCTCGAGAATCGCGCGGTAGGCCCGGACGCTCCACAACCGGTTGCGGCCCTCGCGGAACAGCGAAAACGACCGCGACGCGCCTTGATGAAATTCCTCGTCATAGTAGTTGTTGCCGAAAAGATCATCGAGGCCCGGATGCGCCATCGGGACATGATAGCCTTCGTTGTCGACATCACGCACGCATTTCCAGTTTACCGCCGCCTTTTCGGCATAGAAACCCTCACCCGACGGCATCAGGCCTTCGAGATCATACTGGCCCATCTCCGCGTCGAAGCGCGCCAGCACCTCGCTCATCGCAGGCTGTGGGCCCGGTTGAAAGCGCACGAAAACGAAGCCGCGCCAGATATCGGTTTCGATCGATTTGAGGCCGAATGCCACCGGATCCAGCGGCGGCAGTTTGTCCGGCTGCGCCGCGCCGCGCAGCGTGCCGTCGAGATTGTAGACCCAGCCGTGGAACGGGCAGACAATGGAATTGCGGCAATTGCCCTGTTCGGCCGCCACCACCCGCGACCCCCGGTGGCGGCAGAGATTGTGAAATCCCCGCACCACGCCGTCTTGGCCGCGCACCACCAGCGCGCGTTCTCCGACACAGTCCATGGTGATGAAATCGCCCGCCTCGGGCAGGTCGTTCACATGGCAAACCAGCTGCCAATGGCGCCGGAAAAGCAGGTCCTTTTCCATCTCCAGCATCTCTTCGTTGAAGTAGCTCCAGGCCGGCAGCCCCTTGCGGTCGTGGTCATTGGGCAGCGGCTGTGCCGAGGTGGCGGGGGGCGTCATGAAATGCTCCTGTGCGGCGGGTTCTCCCGAGCTTAACAAATTATATTGAGCGCTCAAACAAATTTATGGATCCCCGAATTCGCAGGAACCGTATATGCTGTCGGAAGAGGAAACCGGCCGCTTGATGCTCGCTCGCTGAACTGGCCCGGCCAAAGGCCAGGAAGCGAATGTCTGTAGCAGCTGACTGTGGCGGAATTGTTCCAAGGGCGGGCTCTTGCGGTTGCGTGGTTTGGTCAGACCAATGCTTGTTTCGACCGACAAGACCTAAGTCCTCGCAGCCCCGTCATCGGACATCGCCATCTAGTCCATAGCGCTGCGAACAAGATTTTCGCTCGGTTAGGGCAGGCTCGTGGGGAGGGGGCAACAGCTGGTATTGCCAACCTGATTCGGCCAGACTTTGTCGGGCTAGTAGATCAACGGTCCGAGAAAGCCGACCTTCGCTCCACTCGGGCAAATGTCTCGAATTCGGGACGGAGTCGCCATTGCCTTCATGTGGGAGGACGGCAGCTTTGTTCGCATCGCGCGACTCGCGCCTTGCGGGAAAGTTGAGCGGCGATCGCGTGCTGTCGGTGATCGCCCGACCAGGGTCTGATCAAACCCCGGAAACCGGACAACGGGGCAAGCTGCATATCCGATGATCGCTGCGCCGCCTGTTCTGCATCCAACTCAACGAAGGCATCGAACCTCTCGGACCGACGCGCGGCGCGACTAGGCATTTGCGGTTCATCAGGCTGCTTCATCGCAAGCAAGGCCGGGCGCCCGCGTGTTTTCGACCGCGTCGTCGGCTCTGTTCACGTCGTTGCCCAAGGTGCGGGCCTTGATTATTTGAACGAGGCCGGTTGCGGTGGTTCTGATTGAGGCGGAATCCTAGCCCGGCCGGGCGGCCTTTTGGTCGCGACTGATGTCGGCGGCGTATATTGACAGGGCGGCTTCGCAGCCTTCGGACCAGATCAGCCGCAGCCAACCGTCAAATGCTTCGGCAAATGGTTTGGCACCCGCCAGATCACCGTAGATTCGGCTTTGTTCGAGCCACGCAAGCGGGCGGGTTCTGGCCAGGGCCGCGGCCTTGGTCAGGTCATCCCAGAGCGGATCGTTGGGCGCGATTTGCGTGCCATTCTCCCGGCTGCCCTCGCACATCCGCGCCCAGAGCGCCTCGACCAGGGCGAGGCCCGCAACCGACCCGCCCGCGGCCAGCTGATCGCGCAGGACTGGCAGCACGAAACCGGTGTGGCGGGCCGAACCGTCAAAGGCGACGCGACGGGTGGTATCGACGATCCGGGGGTTGGAGAACCGCGTCTCGATCAGGTCGAGATAGGCCAGCGGCGTCCTGCCGGGCACCGGATCGACCGTCCTGGTGATCTCTTCGGCCTGGACCTTTCTAAACATGGCGGCAATCAGGGGATGGGCCATGCATTCGGCGATGGTTTCGATCCCCAGCACCTCGCCGATATTGGCAAGCACCTGATGCCCGGCGTTGAGGATGCGGATCTTCATCGTTTCATAGGCATGCACATCGTTGGAGAAGGTTGCGCCGACCTCGTCCCAGTTCGGGCGACCGGCGCAGAAATCGTCTTCGATGACCCATTGGCGGAAGGCTTCGTGGGTGACCGGGGCGGCATCATCGATGCCGAAATCATGGGCCAGGGCAATCTCGTTGGGGCCGGTGGCCGGGGCGATGCAATCGACCATCGAGTTGGGGAAACTCGCGTTTGCCTCGATCCAGTCGGCAAGGGACGGATCGCTGAGCCGGGCCAGCGACACAACGGTCTGGCGCAGGATGGCACCATTGCCTTGCAGGTTGTCGCAGCTCAGTCCGGTGAAGGGGCCAAAGCCGGCGTCGCGGCGCAGGCGCAGGGCGGCGACCATGGCGCCGAAGGCGCTGCGCGGCGTGTCCGGGTTGGCGGCGTCGTGCGCGATGTCGGGGTGGGATGCATCGAAGCCCTTGGTGACAGGGTCGACGTAATAGCCGCTCTCGGTGACGGTCAGCGCGACGATGCGAATGGCAGGATCGGCCATTGCCGCGATCAGCGGCGCGTTGCCGTCCTCGATCGGCAGGTAATCAATCATCGACCCGACGACCTCGGCAGAGGTTTCGACCGGATCGAGCTCGATCAGCGTGGTCAGGCAGTCCTGTGCCAGCAGCTTTTCACGCATCGCGGCATCATAGGGGCGAACCCCGGCGCCGATGATGGCCCAGTCATACGCCTTGCCGTCCTGCATCAGGCGATGCAGATACCAGGCCTGGTGGGCGCGATGGAAATTGCCGACGCCAATATGGACGATGCCGGGTGTCAGCGCCGCGCGGTCATAGCGCGGATGTTCGATCGTCAGCTGATCGAGCGTCGCATTCGAAAGTCTGATCAGCTCATCCATTGTCCACCGTCCACGTTGTAGGTTTGGGCAACGACGTAGTCGGACTCGTCACTTGCCAGAAAAATCGCCATGCCGGTCAGATCTTCGGCCACGCCCATGCGGCCAAAGGGGACGGCACGGCCCACTTCGCTTTTCTTCTGTCCCGGCGCCTTGCCTTCGTATTTGGCGAAAAAGGCATCGACACCGTCCCAATGCTCGCCATCGACGACGCCGGGCGAGATGGCGTTGACGTTGATGCCGTGGGAAATCAGGTTCAGCCCGGCCGATTGGGTCAGGCTGATGACCGCCGCCTTGCTGGCGCAATAGACCGCGACCAGCGGCTCGCCGCGCCGTCCGGCCTGGCTCGCCATGTTGATGATCTTGCCCTTGATTCCGGCTTCGATCATGTGGCGGGCCACGGCCTGCATCATGAAAAGCGGGCCCGAGACATTGATGTCGAACACGCGGGCATAGTCGGCGCGGGTGATCTCGACGAGCGGGGCGGCCGTGAAAAGCGCAGCGTTGTTGATCAGGATGTCGATCTGGCCGAGCCGCGCCACGGTCTCGGCCACGGCGCTGTCGATGCTGGCCTGATCGGTTACGTCCAGCGCAACGGCGATGGCGGCCTCTCCGAGGTCGGCCGCAGCGGAGCGCGCGCCCTCGATATTGATGTCGGCAATCGCCACCCGCGCGCCTTCGCGAATATAGGCGGCGGCGAAGGCCCGCCCGATTCCCCGGGCGGCACCAGTGATCAGGGCCGTTTTCCCAGCCAGACGCATCAGCCGATCCTCAGGCCCTGGGCGTCGAACTTGTGCAGCTTGTCGAGTTGCGGCGTGAGGTAGATCGTGTCGCCATGCTTGACCGGCAGTTCGCCGTCGACGCGCACGGTCATCGGATCGCAGCCCGGGACGCCGTGAACGTGCAGGAAGGTGTCCGACCCCAGATGTTCCGCCACGCCGACAACGCCTTTCCAGGTGCCTTCGGTTTGGCTGACAACGGTGTGTTCGGGGCGGATGCCGATGGTGGCGGCGTCGTGTTTCGCGGCCTCGGCCCCCTTGAGCAGGTTCATCTTGGGCGAGCCGATGAAGCCGGCCACGAACTCGTTGCAGGGGGTGTGATACAGCTCGAGCGGGCTGCCCACCTGTTCGATCACACCGGCGCGCAGCACCACGATCTTGTCGGCCATGGTCATCGCTTCGACCTGGTCATGGGTGACATAGATCATCGTGGTGCCGAGCCGCTTGTGCATCTCGCTGATCTCGAGCCGCATTCCGACCCGCAGCGCCGCATCGAGGTTCGACAGCGGCTCGTCGAACAGGAACGCCGACGGTTCGCGCACGATGGCACGGCCGATCGCGACCCGCTGACGCTGCCCGCCCGAAAGCTGTCCGGGGCGCCGATCGAGGTAGTCGGTCAGGTTCAGCGCCTCGGCCGCGGCCGAGATGCGCCGTTCCTGCTCGTCCGCGGGCATGCCGGCCATCTTCATCGGAAAGGCGATGTTCTTCCTGACCGACATATGCGGATAGAGCGCGTAGGACTGGAACACCATGGCCAGGCCGCGCTTAGCCGGGGGTACGTTGGTGGCATCTGCCCCGTCGATCTCGACATGCCCCGAGGTGATGTCCTCGAGCCCGGCGATCAGGCGCAGGAGGGTGGATTTGCCGCAGCCCGAGGGGCCGACGAAGACCGTGAATTCGCCGTCTCCGATAGTGAGATCAAGGGGCGGAATGACTTCGACATCGCCGAAGCGTTTCGACACCTGGTTGAGTTTGATTTGTCCCATTGGTCTGTTTCCTTACTTGACGGCGCCGAAGGTCAGGCCGCTGACGAGTTGCTTCTGGCTGAACCAGCCGAGAACGAGGATCGGTGCGATGGCCATGGTCGAGGCCGCACTGAGTTTGGCGTAGAAGAGGCCTTCGGGGCTGGAATAGCTGGCGATGAAGGCCGTGAGCGGGGCCGCCTTGGCCGCGGTCAGGTTGAGCGTCCAGAAGGCTTCGTTCCAGGCGAGGATGAAGTTCAGGAGCAACGTGGAGGCGATACCGGGAATGGCCATCGGGGTGAGAACATAGAGGATCTCTTCCTTCAGCGTGGCCCCGTCCATCCGCGCAGCTTCGAGGATTTCGCCCGGAATCTCGCGGAAATAGGTGTAGAGCATCCAGACGATGATCGGCAGGTTCATCAGCATCAGAACCACGACGAGGCCGGTCCGCGTATCGAGGATCCCCAGTTTGATGAAGATCAGGTAGATCGGGTAGAGCACACCGACCGCCGGGAGCATCTTGGTCGAGAGCATCCACAACAGGATATCCTTGGTTCGCTTCGACGGCACGAAGGCCATCGACCAGGCCGCGGGAACCGCGATGATGATACCCAGAAGCGTCGAGCCGCCGGCGATGATGATCGAGTTCCACAGGAACCGGGCATAGTTCGACCGCTCGAGGACGGTTGCGTAATTCTCGAGCGTCCAGTTGAAGGCCAGGAAGACCGGCGGATCGGCGATTGCCGTGGCTTCGGTCTTGAAGCTTGTCAGGATGGTCCAGAGGATCGGGAAGAAGATCAGCAGACCGACGGCCCATGCGGCACCGGTGTTGATGATCTTGCGTTGTTGGGTCACTGAGCGTGCCATGATGTTCTCCTCACGCGTCCAGGTTCTTGCCGACAGCGCGCATCAGGAAGATGGCAACGATGTTGGCGAGAATGATTGCATAGACACCACCGGCAGACCCAAGGCCGACATTCTGGCTTTCCAGCACGCGCTGGTAGATCAGGTAGGTCAGGGTCTTGGTGCCAAAGCTGCCCTGGGTGGTGACGAAGATCTCGGCGAAGATCGCCAGCAGAAAGATCGTCTGGATCAGGACCACGACGGTGATGGCGCGGCCGAGATGGGGCAGGGTGATGAAACCGAAGCGTTTGAGCGGCGGGGCACCGTCCATTTCGGCGGCTTCCAGTTGTTCGCTGTCGAGCGATTGGATCGCCGTGAGCAGGATGAGCGTTGCGAAGGGCAGCCATTGCCAAGACACGATCATCACGATGGACGAGAGCGATGCCTGGGTCAGCCATTCGATCGGGGTGGCACCGAAGAATTTCCATAGATGGGCGAACAGGCCGTTAACCGGATCCATGAACATGTTCTTCCAGACCAGGGCCGATACGGTCGGCATCACGAAGAATGGCGCGATGACGAGGATGCGGACGATGCCCTGGCCCCACATCGGCTGATTGAGCAGGATGGCAAGCAGCACCCCGAACACAACGGTGATGAGCAGGACGCCGCCAACGATGGTCAGGGTCGCCAAGACCGAGGGCCAGAAGGCGCTTGAGGTGACGAAGCGGACGTAGTTGTCAAATCCGACCCAGCCAAGGTCGCCGCCGCGCAGGGGCAGGTATTTCTTGAACGAGAAGATCAGCGTCATGATCAGGGGGACGAGCATCCAGCCAAGAAGCAGGATCACCGCCGGAGCCATCATCAGGCGTGCCGCTGATCGTGAATGTTGGGTTGCCATGGTGGCACCTCCTCTGTTGACCGCCCGCGGTGGACTGTCTGATTCGAAGTTCCGATGTAGGAAAATCATAGGTCCGGGGGGCGATGGGAGCACCGCCCCCCGGAAAAGTCGCGAGGTGCCGGGCTCAGTAGCCGGCGGCCTCCATTTCGTCGGCGGTCAGGGCCTGGGCCTTGGCCAGGGCTTCGTCCACTGATTGCTGGCCTGCGAGAGCGGCCGAGAATTCCTGACCGACCTGGCTGGCGATGCCGGCGAATTCGGGAATGGCAGCGAATTGCACACCCACATAAGGCACCGGGTCGACCGTCGGATTGTTCGGGTCAGCCGAAAGGATAGATTCCAGCGTCATACGGGCAAACGGAATATCCTTGTAATTCTCGTTCTCGTAGAGCGAGATACGTGCGCCCGGAGGAACGTTGGCCCAGCCGTCCTTGGCAGCGACAAGCTCGATATAGTCCTTCGAGGTGGCCCACTGGACGAACTCCTTGGCGGCGGCCTCTTTCTGGGTGCCGGCGGGGATCGCCAGAGCCCAGGCCCACAGCCAGTTGCCACGCTTGCCAAGACCCGTGTCGGGGGCAAGGGCGAAACCGACCTTGTCAGCCACGGTCGAGTCGTCGGGGTTGGTCACGAAGGAGGCTGCGACGGTTGCGTCGATCCACATGCCGCATTTGCCTTGCTGGAACAGCGACAGGTTCTCGTTGAAGCCGTTGTTCGAGGCACCCGGAGGGCCGGCGTCGTTCATCAGGTCGATGTAGAACGTCAGGGTTTCCTTCCATGCCGGCTGATCGAACTGGGGTTTCCAGTCCTCGTCGAACCAGCGGGCGCCGAAGGCGTTCGAGGTCGCGGTCAGGAACGCCATGTTCTCGCCCCAGCCGGCCTTGCCGCGCAGGCAGATGCCGTAGATTTCGCCGTCCTTGTCGGTCATCTTGCGGGCCGCGTCGGCAACGAACTCCCAGGTGGGGGCGTCGGGCATGCTGAGACCCGCTTTTTCCATCAGGTCGGTGCGATACATGATCATCGAGCTTTCGCCGTAGAACGGCGCCGCATACATGGTGCCGTCATGGGACAGGCCGCCGCGCATTGCGGGCAGGATGTCGTCGGCGTCGTATTCCGCGGGCAGATCATCGAGCGGCACCAGCCAGCCGTTCTTGGCCCAGATCGGGGTTTCGTACATACCGATGGTCATGATGTCGAACGACCCGCCCTTGGCGGCGATGTCGGTGGTGACGCGCTGACGCAGAACGTTTTCTTCCAGCGTGACCCATTCGACTTCGTGGCCGGTCTTGGCGGTGAAATCATCGGTCAGACCCTGCATGCGGATCATGTCGCCATTGTTCACGGTTGCGATGGTGATGGTTTCGGCCAGAGCCCCACCGGCGGTAACGAGCGACATAGCCGTCGCCACAACGAGAGAATTCTTGAGAGACATCCAGTTTCCTCCTTGATCAGGATGATGCCTCAAATTCTACCGGAGATGGCTACGCGCAGTCAATAATAATTTTACGCGCGTTAAGAAAAGAAAACTCTGAATTGATTGCAATGCGTTAGGCAGAGTCGCGCATGACAAGTTTGCCGTCGAAAAGGGTTTCTTCGCGCCGGGTGGGGCGTTTGTCGGTGTCCAGAATCCGGAAAAGCGTGCTGGCGGCGCGATTCGCGATGGCGGAGTAATCCTGTGCGATGGTGGTCAGCGAAGGGCAGGTAAAGCGCGAGAACGGGTGATCGTCATGCCCGGCGATGCGCAATTCGCAGCCCGGCCCATGCCCGACCCGTTTGCCCAGACCATAAGCCGCCGACAACATGCCGATGGCCAGGCGATCATTGCTGCACAAGACCGTATCCGTGTTGAACGCATTCTCCGAGATCAAGCGCCCGCCTTCGGCGCAGCCGATTTCCTCGAAGTTCCAGCCATCGCCTTCGGCCTGGAAGATATGCGGCGTGTAGCCATGGCGCTGCATGCTTTCCAGATAGGCCTGGCGGCGCTTGTTGGCATTGGGGTTGGTCGGTGACCTCATCTCGAAAAAGCACGGTGGTTCGCCACTTCGGCACAGGTATTCCACAATGAGATCAACGCTTTGCTGGTTGTTTGTTCCCACGAAAGCCTCGCAGGCGCCCTCGACGTTCGCGTCAAACAGCACAACGGGCACATCCTTGTTGAAACTCTCGATATCGGCGCGGTCGGACGCCCGACCGAAAGGCGCCAGCAGCACGCCCGCAGGTTTGAGCGAGCGGAGTGACTCGAGATTGTCGCGCTCCTGGGACGGATTGCCGTGCGAGCTGAGCAGGATCGGGCTGTAGCCCGCCGCAAGGCAGGCCAGTTCGACCTCGCGGCCGATTTCCGAGAAGAACGGGTCGGCCAGGTTGGGCACGACAACGCCGATATTCTTGGTCTTGCGCCGGTTCTGGTTCACCGCAAAGACATTTGGCCGATAGTCGTATTTCGTCAGGGCAAGCTCGATCCTTTCGCGCGTGGACCGGCGCACGCTTTCGGGATCGTTGAAATACTTCGACAGTGTCGGGCGCGAGATGCCGCTGACCGCTGCGAACTCCTCCATGTTGCGGATTTTCTTCTGAACCATCTTTCCCCGATATTTTAACAAACACTACGCGAGTAAACTTTTGGCAGAATACGGGCGTTTCCGGGGAAAGATCAAGGCCGGATGTCCGGAAACCCGTTTTTGCCTGTGGGTGTGATCTGGAAGTGTCCGGATTTCCGGCAATTCGTGACGTTTGATGCCGCAAGCGCCGGCGGCGCGGCGAACCGCCTGGTGCAATCCTGTCTCGGTCACGCGGTTGCCATCGCCACAGCCAAGCGCGAAGGCACGGCCAAAGCGTTCCGACCCATACCCGGAACCGAGATGAGGCGGGGCATAGCGTGAAACTTTAACTTTCACCGCACCTCGCTAAAACCCGCCGAAGCAGGTTTTGCCGAGACGCGTCAGCCGGACAGTTTTCTCAGAAGGCCTCTGGTCGAGGCGTCTTTCGCGCCCGACCCGGCCCCCCGGACCATCGGCAGGAGGGTGTTGGACAATTCCTTGCCAAGCTCGACCCCCCATTGATCAAACGAGTTGATCCCCCAGATCACCCCTTCGACGAATACCCTGTGTTCATAGAGCGCGATGAGCTGGCCCAATACGAACGGCGTGAGTTTCGGATAGGCCAGCGTGAGCGACGGGCGGTTGCCGGGGAAGGTGCGGTGCGCAGCCTGGCGCTTCTGCTCTTCGCCTTCAAAGCCGAGCCGCGCGGCAATCTCCATCGCCTCATCGAGCGAGCGGCCCAGCATCAGCGCTTCGGACTGGGCCAGGCAATTGGCCTTGAGCAGGTCATGATGGGTCTGCAATCCGGGCTCGTGGCTTTGCGCCGCGATCAGGAATTCGGCCGGGACGACATCGGTACCCTGATGCAGGAGCTGAAAGAACGCATGTTGGCCGTTGGTTCCGGGCTCGCCCCAGACAACGGGGCCGGTGGGGCGCGACAGCCGGCTGCCATCCATGGCGACGCTCTTGCCGTTACTTTCCATGTCGAGCTGTTGCAGATAAGCGGGCATGCGCGACAGGCGCTGGTCGTAGGGCAGCACGGCGCGCGTGGCGTAATGGCAGATATTGCGGTGCCAGATGCCGGTCAACGCCATCAGGACCGGCAGGTTTCTTCCAGGTTCCGCGGTCTGAAAATGGCGGTCCATGGCATGGCCGCCCGCCAGGAAGGCGCGGAAATTCCCCGGCCCGACGGCCAGCAGGATGGGAAGGCCGACCGGCCCCCACAGCGAATAGCGCCCGCCGACCCAGTCGGAAAAGCCGAAAACCCGCTCGGGGGCGATGCCCATCTCAGCAGTCAGGTCGCGCGCGCTCGACACCGCGGCCAGATGCGGGCCGATATCGGGGCCGATGCCCGCGCGCAGCCAGTCCAGAACCGTTTCGGCGTTGGTCATGGTCTCGATGGTGGTGAAGGTTTTCGACGCGACGATGACCAGCGTGGTTTGCGGATCGAGCCGCATGAGGATGTCACTGGCATGCGCGCCGTCGACATTGGAAATGAAGTGGCAGCGTGGCCCGTCATGATAGGGGGCCAGCGCCAGTGTGGCCATGACCGGGCCAAGATCCGAGCCGCCGATGCCGATATTGACGACATCGCTGAAGCGGGCGCCGTCTTGCGCCGCGATTTCGCCCGAGCGGACCGCATTGGCAAAGGCTTCCATCCGGCCCAGTGTGTCGGCGATGGCGGGGCGCACATCGGCGCCATCAACGACAAGCGGCGCGGTCTCCTGCGCGCGCAACGCGGTATGCAGAACGGCGCGGTTCTCGGTGCTGTTGATCTTGTCGCCGCGGAACATGGCGGCGCGTTTGTCGGCAAGTCCGGAGGCTTCGGCCAGAGCGATCAACAGCGCCAGCGCGTCGTCGTCGATGTTGGTCTTGGAGACATCGAGCAGCAGATCGTCGGTCGTGGCGGAGAAGCGGTCGAACCGGCCCGGATCGTCAAAGAGCGAGATGATCTTGCGCGCCGAGGCGGCGGCGAAGTTTTCTTCGAGGTGCTGCCAGACGTCTGTCATTGCGCCGCCCCCAGTTCCGCCGCCTCTCTGGCCAGCGCTTCGATCCCGGCCCAGTCAGCGCTGTTGATCAGTTCCTGTGGTGCGACCCAGCTGCCCCCGGCGCAGATCACGTTGGGCAGGTCGAGATAGGCGCGCGCGTTGGCCAGGCTGACACCGCCGGTCGGGCAGAAAGTGATCTGGGGAAGCGGCGCGCCGATCGCCTTGAGGGCGGGGGCGCCGCCCGAGGCTTCGGCAGGGAAAAACTTGAGCATGTCATAGCCGCGCGCCAGAAGACGCATGGCCTCCGTGGCGGTTGCGGCACCGGGCAGCAGCGGCAGGTCCTCGGCCTCGCAGGCGGCCAGCAGCTCGTCGGTCGCGCCGGGAGAGACGCCGAATGTCGCCCCGGCCGCCTTGGCCGCCCTGACATCCCCGGGCGTGATCAGCGTGCCGGCGCCGACATGGCCGCCGGGGACTTGCGCCATGGCGCGGATCGCATCGAGCGCGGCGGGGCTGCGCAAGGTGACCTCCAGTGCGGGCAGGCCGCCGGCGATCAGCGCCTCGGCCAGCGGCCGCGCGACGGCGGCGTCATGCACGACCAGGACCGGAACGATCGGGGCCAGGGCGCAGATCTCGCGGGTCAGGCGGCTTGCGTCGGCGGGCGTCAGGACCATCGGGTCATCCTCCGAAAATGGTGGCGCCGGATGTGGCGGCGCCGACAGTGTTGCGGAACGCGGCAAAGAGTTCGCGCCCGGTGCCGGATTGCCCCGCCGACAGATCGGCAGTTGCATTGGGCCGTGTGTCGAGATCATCGGCCAGGATGTCAAGCGTGCCGGCCTTGGCATCGACACGCACAAGATCGCCATCCCGAAGCCGCGCGATGGGGCCGCCATCGAGGGCTTCGGGGCTGACATGGATCGCTGCGGGCACCTTGCCCGACGCGCCCGACATGCGCCCATCTGTGACAAGCGCCACCTTCTGGCCGCGGCCTTGCAGGATCGACAACAGCGGGGTGAGGCTGTGCAGTTCGGGCATGCCATTGGCCTTGGGGCCCTGAAAGCGCACCACCACCACGAGATCGCCGGTGAGTTCGCCATCCTTGAAGGCGGCCTTGACCTCTTCCTGACTGGCAAAGACACGCGCCGGGGCTTCGACCACCTGGTGTTCGGGGGCGACGGCGGAGACCTTCATGACCGCGATGCCCATGGAGCCTGTCAAGCGTTTGAGCCCGCCGGTGGGCTGAAACGGATCGCTGGCGGGGCGCAGAATCCTGTCGTTCAGGCTGGCCTCTGGGCCCGGTTGCCACGAAAGGCGGCCATCGGCATAGACCGGGTCCCGGGTATAGTGTTCCAGGCCCTCCCCGGCGACGGTTTGCGTATCGGGGTGCAACAGGCCGGTCTTGAGCAATTGGCCGATCATGTAGCCGAGGCCGCCAGCGGCATGGAAATGGTTCACATCCGCCAACCCGTTGGGATAGACCCGCGCCATCAGCGGCGTGACCTCGGAGATGTCGGAAAAATCCTGCCAGTCCAGCAGGATGCCGCCAGCGCGGGCCATGGCGACGAGATGGATCAGAAGGTTGGTCGAGCCGCCGGTGGCGTTGAGCCCGACGATGCCGTTGACGAAGCCGCGTTCGTCGAGGATGGCGCTGGCCGGGGTGTAGCTGTTGCCGAGCGCGCTGAGCGCGAGCGCGCGTTTGGCGCCTTCCTGGGTCAGGGCATCGCGCAGCGCGCCATTTGGCGGCACGAAGCTGGCACCGGGCAGGTGCAGGCCCATGAATTCCATCAGCATCTGGTTGGTGTTGGCCGTGCCGTAGAAGGTGCAGGTTCCGGGGCCGTGATAGGCGGCCATCTCGGCGGCCATGAGGGCTTCGCGGCCAACCTCTCCGGCGGCGAATTTCTGGCGCACCTTGGCCTTTTCGTCATTGGCAAGGCCGCTTTCCATCGGGCCGGCGGGCAAAAACACAACGGGCAGGTGGCCAAAGGCCTGGGCCGCGATGACAAGGCCGGGAACGATCTTGTCGCAGACCCCGAGGAACACGGCGGCATCAAAGGTGTTGTGGCTGAGCGCGACCGATGCAGCCAGGGCGATGACATCGCGGGAAAACAGCGACAGCTCCATCCCGGCTTCGCCCTGGGTGACGCCGTCGCACATCGCCGGCACACCGCCGGCGACCTGGGCCGTCCCGCCGATCTGGCGCGCCGCGTCGCGGATCAGGCCCGGAAAGCGCTCGAATGGCTGATGCGCCGAGAGCATGTCGTTATAGGCGGTGACAATGCCGAGATTGCCCGCCGTATCCCCCGCCAGCGCCGCCTTGTCGACGCCCGATGCGGCATAGGCATGGGCCTGACCGCTGCACGACAGATGGGCCCGCGCCGGACCCTTGATGCGTGCGGCCTCGATCCGGTCGAGATAGGGTTTGCGGGTGTCTGCGCTTCTTTCGATGATGCGGTCGGTGACGCGCTGGATCGTGGAATGAACTGTCATGTTTCTGGGCCTTTTCGCAGAAGGGCAATGTGCAGGGTCATGCGATTTCCCGCCAGCGGCGGCCGTCGCGGTGCAGCAGCATCAGGGCGTCTTCGGGGCCGGAACTTCCGGGGTCATAGCCTGCCGGGGTCAGCCGGGCGTCTTCCCAGCCGGTGATGATCGGGTCGACCCAGGCCCAGGCCGCTTCGACCTCGTCGCCGCGCATGAACAGGGTTTGATCGCCGCGGATCACGTCCATGATCAACCTTTCATAGGCGTCCTGAGGCTCGCCCTGTTGATCGAGCGCGTCGGCGAAGGTCATGTCAAGCGTCACTTCGGCCAGACGGAAGCCGCCGGGACCGGGCTCCTTGATGGTATTGCGCAGGGTGATGCCCTGGTCGGGCTGCAGGCGAATGATCAGCGCATTGCCACGACGACCTTCCATCTTGGGAAAGATCATGTGCGGTGGATCGCGGAACACAACGGCGATTTCCGAGCCGCGCCCGCGCAGTTTCTTGCCGGTGCGCAGGTAGAAGGGGGTTCCGGCCCAGCGCCAGTTGCCGATATTGACCTTCATGGCAACAAAGCTCTCGGTGCGGCTTTGCGCGTCGCCCGCGTGGTCGCGATAGCTGCCTTCGCCGTCGCGGTCGCGATATTGGCCGCGCACGATGTCGGATTGCGCAACCGGCTCGAGCGCCTCGATCACCTTGACCTTTTCATCGCGCACCGAATTCGGCGCGAATTTCGATGGCGGCTCCATCGCGGTGAGGCAGAGAAGCTGCATCAGGTGGTTCTGCACCATGTCGCGCATGGCACCGGAGCGATCATAATATTCGCCACGCCCCTCGACGCCCAGGCTTTCGGCCACGGTAATCTGGACATGGTCGATATGGGTCGAGTTCCACAATGGCTCCCACAGCGAATTGGCAAAGCGCAGCGCCATCAGGTTCTGAACCGTCTCCTTGCCCAGATAGTGGTCGATCCGGTAGATCTGGCTCTCCTGGAAACTCTGGCGCAGGTCGGCGTTGAGCGCACGCGCACTGTCCAGATCATGGCCGAAGGGTTTTTCAACCACGATGCGGCTGTCGGGCGTGGCAATGCCATTGGCGTGCAGGCTTGCCCCGATCGCCCCGAACAGCGAAGGCGACACCGACAGGTAGAAGGCGCGCACAACATCCTTGCGCAAAGCCGCCGCGAGATCGGACCAGCCGCCATCGCCATCGCCATGCGCATCGACACGGACATAGGCGATCTTGTCGAGGAAGCGATCCAGCAGGTCGGCCTGTTTGGCTGCCTCTGCCGCGAATTCGGTCAGGCACTTGCGCACGGTATCGCGGAAGGCCTGTTGATCGAGATCCGACCTTGCCGCCCCGATGATCCGGGCCTCTTCGGGCATCTGCCCGACCATGAAACGATGAAACAGGCCCGGCAGGATCTTGCGCCGGGCAAGATCGCCGGTGGCACCGAAGATGACGAGATCGAAGGGCTCGACCGGGATGACGCGCGATACCACGGGGTCAGCTCGCCAGCTTCAACGGGGCCGCACGAAGCAACTCGCCGATCCGGCGACCGGTGTCGAGCATGCGGTTCGAAAAGCCCCATTCGTTGTCATACCAGCTGACCACGCGGACCATGCCGTCCTGGGTCACGGTGGTCTGGGCCGCGGCAAAGCAGGAGGAGTGCGGATCGTGGTTGAAGTCGATCGAGACCAGCGGATCTTCCTCGTAGGACAGCACCCCGGCGAGTTCGCCCGCGGCGGCCTCGGCCATGTCGGCGTTGATCGCATCGCGGGTGGCGGCGCGTTCGGGCATGAAACACAGATCGACCAGCGAGACATTCGGGGTGGGCACGCGCACGGCAGAGCCTTCGAGCTTGCCCTTCAGTCCCGGCAACACCAGGGCAATCGCCTTGGCGGCACCTGTCGAGGTCGGCACCATCGACATCGAAGCCGCGCGGGCGCGGTAGAGGTCCTTGTGATTGGTGTCATGGCTGGGCTGATCGCCGGTGAAGGCGTGGATCGTCGTCATGTAGCCGGTCCTGATACCAAAGGCGCGGTCAAGGATCATCGCCACCGGGGCCAGGCAATTGGTGGTGCAGGAGGCGTTCGAAACGATCACGTCATTCGCCGTCAGGTCGTGATGGTTCACACCATAGACCACGGTCTTGTCGGCGTTCTTGCCCGGCGCCGAGATCAGCACCCGCTTGGAGCCGTTTTGAAGATGGCGGGCCGCTGCGTCGCGGTCGGTGAAAATGCCGGTGCATTCATAGGCAATGTCGACATCCTGCCAGGGCAGGTCTTCGGGGTTGCGGATCGCGGTCAGGCGGATGCGGCGGTTTGCGACGACAAGGCTGTCGCCTTCAACCCGCACCGCCTCGCGCAGCCGCCCATGCACGCTGTCGTATTTCAGCAGGTGGGCGATGTTTTCGGGCGGGGCCAGGTCGTTGATGGCGACGATTTCGATGTCGCGGTCTTCGCTTTCGACCAGAGCGCGCAAGACACCGCGGCCAATGCGACCAAAACCGTTGATTGCAATCTTGAGGGTCATTGTCATGTCCTTTGCGTGAGGAGGGGTGAGGTATTCATTCGAGGTAGCTGATAGCGCTAACATTACGGACAAAAAAGAGTGAATTCTCGGTTTTCGGCACTTCAGAGTTCTCCTGCCCACGGCGGATTGGCACCGGCGCGCGAAACGGTGATCGCCGCGACGCGGGCACCATGCGCAAGCGTCTGGCGCAGGATATCGGGAGACAGCCGGGCCAGCCCGGCCTTGTGCAATTGCCCCAGCTCGGAAAGTTTGGCCAGTACACCGGCGTTGAACGTGTCGCCGGCACCGACGGTGTCGGTGATTTTAGCCTTGAGGGCAGGAACCTGCACCTCGCCGCCGCTGGCCAGGAAACCGGTGGCGCCTTCGCCGCCGCGTGTCAGGACGATGACCGACGGGCCCTTTTCGAGAAGCGCCTCGACCTTTTCGCGCAGCGAAAGCGGGTCGGGGATGATCCAGTTGAGGTCTTCATCGGACACCTTGACGATGTCTGAACGCGCGATCATCCGGTCGAGGCGGTTCCGGTAACGCTCGATGTCGCGAATGAAGCCCGGCCGGATATTGGGGTCGAGCATGACAGCCCTGCTGCTGCCTTCACGTTCCAGCAGCGCCGCATAAGCATCGGCGCCGGGTTCGCAGGCGAGGCTGATGCCGCCGAAATAGAGCGCCGTGACCTCGCTGGGCAGGGTGGGCATGTTTTCGGGCGCCAACATGCGGCCGGCCGAGTTCTCGTCGTAGAAATCATAGGTGGCATGGCCGCCGACGAGGCGCACAAAGGCGAGCGTGGTCGGGCGGCTGGAAGTGATCACGTGGCTGACGTCCACATGGCTGGCCTTGAGACCATCGACCAGCTGCTGGCCGAACATGTCGTTTGACAAGCCGGTCAGCATGCCGGTCTGAACACCGAGACGACCAAGGGCGATCGCGGTATTGAACACCGCTCCGCCGCAATGCGGCACGAAGCCGTCGGGCCCGTCCGCGGTGGCGGTGGGGATCATGTCGATAAGAGCTTCTCCGCAGCAGAGTATCATGTGTCAGCCCTTCAAGAATGCTTTGCGGTCAACGAGAAACCGATCCGAGAGCGGCAAGCTGGCGGCGCCAAGGGATCTGGCGTCGCTGCCGATGGTGCCTTCCCGGATCTCGGGGATCTCGATTCCCGGAACCGTGATTTCGTGCAGTTGCCGGGTCGCGCGCCTGACCAGTTCCGCGCGGATCTCCCTTGGCATCCAGCCGTCGATCAGAACGCTTTGGAAATCGATCAGGCAGGTGGACGAAACGATGGCCTGTGCCAGCCCGTTTGCCGCCTGGTCGAGCCAGGCATTCAGGATCTCCGGGGGCAGGTTCCAATCGTCCGGCGTTGCCCAGATCGTTTCACCATCATGTCCCTGGCTCAGCAACATGGCTTCGAGCGAGACCAGCGAGGCCACGTCCACCAATTGGCGGGTGCCGCCATCTGCCGCCGTGATCGGCATCGAGCCCAGCGCCGCGGCATTGCCGCTCTTGCCGTTGAAAAGCGTGTTGTCCAGAACCAGCCCGCCACCAACGAAAAAACCGACGTTGAAATACAGGAAATCGCGCGGTTTGTTCTGTTCACCGAACACCAGCTCCGCACCGCAGGCCGCCGAGGCATCGTTGCAGAGATAGACGGGAAACTCGCAGAACGCGGCAATGTCGGCGGCAATGTCGCGGTCGCGCCAGGCCGCAAGGCCGGAAGAGGCTTCGCCCAGCGATTTTTCCCAGTCCCAAAGGCGGAAGGGCAGGGCGATGCCCAGGCCGGCGACGCGGGCGCGATGGTCCTCGGGCAGTTGACCGAGGCACCGGGCGATTGCCGCATTGGTAAACTGCACGACCGCATCCGGGGTCGGGTGGCGGTGATTTTGGCGGGTGCGGAATTTTACCTGGCCCAGGAAATCGGTCAGCACAAGCTCGGCGCTGCGGCGCCCGACCTTGAGCCCGAGAAAGAAGGCGCCGTCCTTGTCGAGCCCCATGGGCACGGAGGGCTGCCCGACCTTGCCGCGCACCGGTTCGCCCTTTTGCAGGAGGCCGTCGGTTTCGAGCGCGCGCATGATCACCGAGACGGTCTGGGCGGAAAGGCCGGTCATGCGGGCGATCTCGGCCTTGGGCATCGGCCCGGCCTGGCGGATCAGGGACAGGACCAGGCGTTCGTTATGGGCGCGCATCCCGCTCTGGTTCGAGCCGCGCGCGGCCGGGCTCGCGGTGCGGGCTTCGGCGTCAGCTTTCTTGCGGGTGGCGAGCGGCATGGGTTTTCCTGTCCGGGCCGTGAGGCCGATTTGAGCTCACAATCCTAGATTCGCCGATTCCTGTCAATAAATAAATAACAGTGATTTAATTATTGACAGGAAGGGTGGGAATCGGGTTTCTAGGGGCGGGAGCTTAGATTCCGGGCGCTTTTGGCGTAAGTCGAAGTGAGCGTGTTCCAAGGGTTGGGCGCATGATCGGACCGGGCCGACGACGCCTGCCGCTTTGCAAGAAGCGGTGCAATCATCATCGCTAAGAGCAGGAGTGTCTGCTCGCTGACTGGAGAAGACCATGGAAACCGTTTCCACACATCGTCTGGCGCGTGAGACAATGGCATTCGTTCTTGCCGGTGGTCGCGGCAGCCGCCTGAAAGAGCTGACCGATATCCGCGCCAAGCCGGCGGTCTATTTCGGCGGCAAAACCCGGATCATTGATTTCGCCCTGTCCAACGCCGTCAATTCGGGCATTCGCCGGATCGGCGTGGCCACCCAGTACAAGGCGCATAGCCTGATCCGCCACCTGCAGCGCGGTTGGAGCTTCTTCCGGGCGGAGCGCAATGAATCGCTTGATATCCTGCCGGCGTCGCAGCGCGTGCATGAACGGCAATGGTATCTCGGCACGGCGGATGCGGTCACGCAAAACATTGATATCATTGAAGGCTATGCGCCAAAATACATCCTGATCCTCGCCGGTGACCATATTTACAAGCAGGATTACTCATTGATGCTGAAACAGCATGTGGAGACCGGCGCGGATGTGACCGTGGGCTGCATCGAGGTGCCGCGCAGGGAAGCGAGCGCGTTTGGTGTCATGGCGGTGGACGAAGAGGACCGGATTCTTGAATTCGTCGAGAAGCCGGCCGATCCACCGCAAATGCCGGGTGATCCTGAGCAATCGCTGGCCAGCATGGGGATCTATGTTTTCAAAACCGATTTCCTGATCGAATTGCTGCGCAAGGACGCGCTTTCGGAAAGTTCGGATCATGATTTCGGCAAGGACATAATCCCGTCCCTCGTTGAGGGCGGCAAGGCCTATGCGCATCCGTTCAGCCGCTCCTGTGTCACCAGCACCAAAGAGCAGAAACCCTATTGGCGCGATGTCGGGACAATCGACGCCTTCTGGCAGGCCAACATTGATCTGACCGATTTCGAACCCGAGCTCGATCTTTACGATCAGACCTGGCCGATCTGGACCTATGCCGAGATCACGCCGCCGGCCAAGTTCATCCATGACGAGGAAGACCGGCGCGGCATGGCATTGTCGTCGATGGTCTCGGGCGGGTGCATCATTTCCGGCTCGCGGCTGAACAACTGTCTGTTGCACACCGGCGTGCGCACCCATTCCTATGCCGAGCTGACCGGTGTCGTGGCGATGCCCTATGTCGAGATCGGCCGCGGCGCGCGTCTGACCAATGTGGTGATCGACAGGTCGGTGAAAATTCCTGCCAAGCTGGTCGTGGGCGAAGATCCCGAGCTTGACGGCAAGCGGTTCCAGAGGACTGAAAACGGCATCTGCCTGATCACTCAATCCATGATAGATCGTTTGAACCAATGACGAAAAAGGTTCTTGCAGTCGCATCGGAATGCGCGCCGTTCGCCAAGACCGGCGGGCTGGCCGATGTGGTCGGTGCGCTTGCCAAGGTGCTTGCGGATCATGGCGTGGAATGCCGCGTTCTGCTGCCGCTTTACCGCTCGATTTCGCACCTTGCCGACGGCGCCGACATTGTATTGGACGCCGGGGCGAAATTCGGAGGGCCGGTTCGGGTTCTGGCGAAACAATCCGAAGGAATCGACCTCCTGCTGGTCGAGGCTCCGCATCTGTTTGACCGGTCCGGACAGATCTACCTGAACGAAAGCGGCAAGGACTGGCCCGACAACCATCTCCGCTTCGGGCTGCTTTCATGGCTCGGGGCAGTGATCGGTCGCGATGGGGTGCAGGGATGGCGGCCTGACGTGGTGCATGCCCATGACTGGCAGGCAGGGCTTGCCCCGGTCTATCTGCGGCAATTCGGGGACGCCATGCCGCCTTGCCTGCTGACGATCCACAATATCGCGTTTCAGGGCATTTTCGCGCCTTCGACAATGGGCGATCTGGGGCTCGATCCCGGCGGCTTCACGCGGGACGGGTTCGAGTATTTCGGACAGATCAGCTTCCTCAAGGGCGGGCTGATGCTGGCCGACCGGATCACCACCGTCAGCCCGACCTATGCGAGGGAACTGCTGACGCCTGAATTCGGAATGGGCCTGGACGGCGTGCTGGCGGCACGAAGTGATGTTCTGACGGGTATCCTGAACGGGATTGATACCGAAATCTGGGACCCCGAATCCGACGGGGCGCTGGCGCAGACCTATTCAAGCCGAACGCTGGGGCGAAAGGCGGCCAACAAACAGGCGCTTGTCGATCGCTTCGGACTGACCGGTGAGACATCCGCACCGCTGTTTTCGGTCGTCAGCCGGCTGTCGGAGCAGAAAGGGCTGGATATCGCGCTGCAGACCCTGCCCGGAATTCTCGAGCGGGGGGCGCGATTCGTGATGCTGGGCTCTGGCGACCCGGAGTTGGAGCGCGGTTTCGGCGAACTTGCGAAACGCTATCCTGACCGTGTCGGTGTCGAATTCGGGTTCAACGAGGATCTGGCGCATCTCGTTCAGGCCGGCGCGGATGCGATTCTGATCCCGTCACGCTTCGAACCCTGCGGCCTGACCCAGCTGTGCGCGATGCGCTATGGCACCTTGCCCATCGTGTCGCGAACCGGCGGTCTGGCCGATACGGTCATTGATGCCAACGAGGCGGCGCTTGCTACGGGATGCGCGACCGGGTTTCAGTTTGCGCCGGTGACGGCGGACAAGCTGAACGATGCGCTGAACCGTGCCATGGACCTCTACAACGATCGCAAGGCCTGGCAGAAAGTCATGCGCAATGCGATGAAACACCCTGTCAGTTGGGAAGCCTCCGCGGCCAGGGTCGCGGCGATCTACCAGCACCTCGCGGGGTCTTGAGCGAAGATGCAGATGGCACCCGGGATCAGCGTTGCCGCCGGACGGCACTTTCCGCTTGGAGCGGTGTTTGACGGGCAAGGCGTCAATTTCGCCGTGTTCTCGGAAAATGCGGCCAAGATGGAGCTGTGCCTTTTCAGCCGGGATGGAACCCGCGAAACGGCCCGGCTGATCTTGCCGGAACGGACCGGCGCGATCTGGCACGGCCATGTGCCCGGTCTGAAGCCGGGCGATCTTTATGGCTACCGGGCGCATGGCGCCTACGAACCCCACAGGGGGCATCGTTTCAATCCTGCCAAGCTGCTGGTCGATCCCTATACCAGATCCGTGCATGGGGCGTGGTCCAACGCCGCGGAAACATTGGGCTATGAACCGGGCACACCGGAACGGGAAGACCGCCCGAGCCGGATCGACAGCGCTCCTTTCGTTCCGAAATCCGTGGTGCCGGAGATCGAAACCCCCTGGTCCGGGGCGCCGTGGCCGCGCAGGCCATGGTCGGAAACGGTAATCTACGAGGCGCATGTCAAGGGTCTGACGAAACGGCTGCCCGGCATCCCGGAGAATCTGCGCGGCACCTACGAGGCGCTGGGCTCGGAGCCGGTCATCGAACATCTCAATTCGCTCGGGGTGACTGCGCTCGAGCTGTTGCCGGTTCACGGGTTTCTGGATGACGGGTTTCTGGTCGAGCGAGGGCTGACCAACTACTGGGGCTACAACTCGCTGCTCTTCTTTGCGCTGGAACCGCGCTATTTCGGACCCGCCGGCGCCGAAGGGTTTCGCCAGGCTGTCGATCGGCTGCACCGGGCCGGCATCGAGGTCATCCTGGATGTGGTGTTCAATCACACCGCCGAGGGCGATCAGCGCGGGCCGACACTGTCCTTTCGCGGGCTGGACAATGCCTCGTATTACCACCTGCAAGCCGGCCATCCGCAGTATTACGTGAATGACACCGGCTGCGGCAACACGATGGATGTAAGCCACCCTTTCACGCTGCGCCTTGTCCTTGACGCGCTGCGCTATTGGGTGACGGTCATGGGGGTGGATGGCTTCCGGTTCGATCTGGCCACGACGCTTGGGCGCGAGGCGCACGGGTTTGACCAGAGAGGCGGGTTCTTCGATGCGATCCAGCAGGACCCGGTTCTGTGCCGGTGCAAACTGATTGCCGAACCATGGGATATCGGCCCCGGCGGCTATCAGCTTGGCGCGTTTCCCCGCGATTGGGGCGAATGGAACGACAGGTTTCGCGATTCGGCGCGGCAGTTCTGGCGCGGCGATGCGCATGCGGCACAGGAATTGGCGGGGAATTTTCTCGGCACCGCTTCGGTATTTGACCGGCCCGGGCGCAAGACCTTCAGCTCGATCAATTTCGTTGCGGCGCATGACGGTTTCACCCTGGCCGACGTCACGCGCTACAACGACAAGCACAACGAGGCCAACGGCGAAAAAGGCGCCGACGGCCACGGGCACAACTATTCCGACAATTGCGGCGCCGAGGGCGATACCGCAGATCCCGATATCCTGGACCGCCGCGCCCGCCGGGTGCGCAATCTGCTGGCGACCGTCTTTTTGTCGCAAGGCACGCCCATGCTTCTGGCCGGCGACGAGATCGGCCAGACCCAGAGGGGCAACAACAACACCTATTGCCAGGACAACGAGACCAGCTGGATCGATTGGTCCAAAGCCGATCTGGGCCTGCTGGCCTTTGCCCGCAAACTCGTTGCGCTGCGCCGCGACAACCCGGTCTTGCGACAGGGGAGTTTCCTGCATGGCCACCTGCGCGAAGACGGGTTGCAGGATGTGGCATGGTCCAATCTCGAGGGCGGCGTATTGAACTGGCGCGATTCCCGGCTTGACGGGTTCTGCCTTCTGCTGCGCGGATCGGCGGAGGATGCCGCGCCTGATCCGGGCACGGCGCTGATTGCCGTCAATGGCGGCAACAAGACGCGACGGCTTGTGCTGCCCGATGCCGGGTCCGGGATGGTCTGGGAATGCGCGCTGGATACGGCCGCGCCGGACGCCGCCCCGCACCCTCTGCGCGGGCCTGCCCGCCCGGTGGTGGCGCCACACAGTGTCGGCCTGTTTCTCGCCAGGAAGGCCGCGACATGACCGACTGGAGCGCGGAACTTTGCCGCCATGTCGGCATCGGATTGGACTACCGGGGCTTCGACGGCCAGCATGTTCCGGTTTCGCCCGAGACCCGAAGCGCCGTGCTGGCGGCGATGGGCTATGGCGTTGACACCGAGCGCGCGGCGCGCGAGCTGCTGGCCCAATTGCGCCATGACGAGAACCGACACCCGGCCTGCCGCGAACTTGTCGTCGAGGCTGGGCAGCTTGCCTCGGTGACACTCTCGCGCGCCGTGGAGTGGGCCGTCGAGGCCGAGATCACGCGCGAGATCCTCGCCAGCGGATCGGCGGCAACGAACATCGAATTGCCACCGTTGCCGATGGGCATTCATCGGCTGGTCCTTGCGGAAGAATCCGAGAATTGGGTGACCTGGGTTCTGGCGCGCCCGCCGCATGCGGTATCGTTGCGGGCGCGGGCAGGGGATGCGCGTATCTGGGGTGTCACCACCGCGCTCTATGGCCTGACCGATGGCGGCAGGGCGCCGATCGGCAGCTATGACCTGCTGGGCAGCTATGGCGCGGCGCTGGCGGGCCATGGTGCGGATTTCATTGGCATCAATCCGATCCATGCGATGGGCCGGACCCGTCCAGAGGACGTGATCAGCCCCTATTCGCCCAGCCATCGGGCATTCTTGAACACGTGGCATGCGGGAACCGGGGATCGTGCCGGAGCGGACGGGGCCGAATGGGTAGATTACCCCACCGCGCTTGAGGCGAATGAGCAGGCCTTGCGGGCGGGTTTTGCGCGGTTCCAGGGTTTGCGAGATGACGCGCCCGAGTTGCAGGAATTCGAAGATTTTGAACGGGCGGGCGGAGCGGCGTTGGACGATTATGCGCTGTTTGAGCTGCTCGCCGACCGGTTCGGGCCGGAATGGCGGGATTGGCCTCTCGCCTATCGCGGCCGCGACGGCGCGGTTCTTGCGGCGTTCAGGCGAACGCACGAGGGCGAGTTGCGCTTTCTCAAATGGGCGCAATGGCAGGCGGACCGTCAGGTCGGGCGCGCGCAAGAACGGGTTGTGAACGCCGGAATGCGCGTTGGTCTTTATCTGGATCTTGCCGTTGGGCCGCGTCTCGGCGGGGCGGAAACCTGGGCCGAAGGCTCGGCCCTGGTGACCGGGGCTTCTCTGGGCGCGCCGCCCGATCCGTTGTCGCCCTCGGGCCAGTGCTGGGGCTTGGCGCCGCTGTCGCCCGTTGCGTGCCGGGCGCAGGGCTATGCGGGGTTTGCGCGGCTTCTGAGGGGGGTGATGCGGCATGCCGGAATGATCCGCATCGACCATGTCATCGGTTTGATGCGGAGCTTCTGGCTCCCCGAAGGCGGCGATGAAGGGGCCTATGTAAGCTATCCGCTCGATGCGCTGCTGGCCGTGGTCGCCATTGAAAGCGCGCGCAGCGACACCATTGTGATCGGCGAAGACCTCGGCCTTGTGCCCGCAGGACTGCGCGAGAAAATGGCCCTGTCCGGTATATACGGGATGGAGATCCTGCAATTCCTGCGCGACGGCGCAGGTGGTTTTGTCGATACCGGGCAGATCCGCCACAAGGCGATCTGCGCCTTTGCAACCCACGACACGCCCACGATAACCGGCTTTTTTGCCGCCGAAGATGCGCGGCTGCAGGCCGGGCTCGGAGCGTTGTCCAAACCCGATTACGAGGCCATCCGCAAAGATCGGGCGGCGGCAAAAGACAGCCTGGGCGATGTCCAGCCCGTTGCCGAAATTCACAGAAGGCTGGCCGCGGCGGGGTCTGAAATGGTGGCGGTGCAGCTTGACGACATTGCGGGGCGAAAAAGCCAGCAAAACCTGCCCGGCACCATCGACCAGCACCCGAACTGGCGTTTGGTGTCGCCGTTTTCGATCAACGAAATAGAAACCTCAGCGGAGCTTGCCCGGCTGGGCGCCGAAATGGCACAGCACGGCCGCGCAAACGCAAACAAGACGGAGAAGGGCCATGACCTTTCAGACTGTTCAGACTTCGCCCATTGAGGGGCAGAAACCCGGCACCTCGGGGTTGCGAAAGAAGACAGCTGTGTTCCGTGAACAGGGATACCTGGAGAATTTTTTGCAATGCGTGTTCGACGGCACCGGCGGCGCGGCGGGCAAGACCTATGTGGTCGGCGGAGATGGCCGGTTCTTCAATGACGAGGCCACCCGGACGATCATTCGGATGGCCGCCGCCAATGGCGCGAAACGGCTGATCGTCGGGCAGAACGGTTTGTTGTCGACGCCCGCCGTCTCCCATCTGATCCGCAAGAACCGGACCGATGGCGGCATCATCCTGTCGGCCAGCCATAATCCCGGCGGTGAGAACGGCGATTTCGGCGTCAAGTTCAATGCGCCCAACGGCGGCCCGGCGCCGGAAAAGATCACCGATGCGATCCATGCAAGGACGTTGGACATCCGCGAATACCGGATATCGGATGCGGATGCCGGGGATATCACGACCATCGGTAGATACGCGGTGGGCGATATGCAGGTCGAGGTGGTCGATCCGGTTGCCGATTACGAGGCGCTGATGCGCGAACTGTTTGATTTCGATGCCATTTCGACCATGTTCGCAGGCGGGTTCCGTATCTGCTTTGACGCAATGCACGCGGTGACAGGGCCTTATGCGGCACGGATTCTCGAAGGCACGCTGGGCGCGGCATCGGGATCGGTGATCAATGCCGTGCCGAGCCCCGATTTCGGCGGCGGCCATCCCGACCCCAACCCGGTCTGGGCCAGCGAACTGGTCGCGATCATGAGCGGCCCGGATGCGCCCAATTTCGGCGCCGCCTCGGACGGAGATGGCGACCGCAACATGATCATGGGCAGGGATAGCTTCGTGTCGCCTTCCGACAGTCTGGCCCTGCTCACCGCCTATGCCCATCTGGCGCCTGCCTATGCAGAAGGCCTTGCCGGGGTGGCACGCTCGATGCCGACGAGCCGGGCGGTGGATATCGTGGCCGAGCGGCTGGGCATTCCGTGTTTCGAGACGCCGACGGGCTGGAAGTTCTTTGGCAATCTGATGGATGCAGGCAAGGCGACTCTCTGTGGCGAGGAAAGCGCCGGGACCGGCTCGAACCACATTCGAGAAAAGGACGGGCTGTGGGCGGTGCTGCTCTGGCTCAACATCCTCGCGCGCGATGGGCGTGATATCGTTCAATTGCGCCGCGATCACTGGCGCAGCTTTGGCCGGAATTACTACTCCCGGCACGACTATGAAGAGATTCCGACAGAGGCCGCGAATGGGCTGATGTCGGTCTTGCGCGACAGGCTGGAGAACCTGTCGGGCACCGAAGTGGCCGGATTGACAGTCGAAAGCGCCGACGATTTTGCCTATGCCGATCCGGTGGATGGCAGCCTGACGGAAAACCAGGGTGTGCGTATCCAGTTTGCCGGCGGTTCGCGCGTCGTGCTGCGGCTGTCGGGCACGGGCACCCAAGGTGCCACGCTGCGGGTCTATCTGGAGCGGTTCGAAGCACCGGGCGGCGATCATGGGCAGGACGTGCAAGAGGCGCTGGCCCCGGTGATCGAAGCCGTGGAAGCCATTGCCGAGATCAGCAAACACACGGGCCGGGGCAAGGCCGACATCATCACCTGACCAGCAGTCAGGCCAAATGGACAAAACACACGTGACGGAAAACAACATGCGAGATTTCAAGGATACGGGCAGCCTGGCCGGGGCGATCGCGTTTCACCTGGCCCATACCGTGGGCAAGACCCCCGATGCCGCGTCGGTGACCGATTGGAGGCTGGCGTTGTCGCGCGCGGTGCGCGACAAGCTGATCGACCCGTGGTTCGAGGCCACACGCCGCACCTATGCCGAGGACAACAAGCGGGTTTACTACCTGTCGATGGAGTTCCTGCTGGGCCGGATTCTCGAGGATGCGGTCAACAATCTGGGGCTGGAAGACGATGCGCGCGCGGCTCTGGCGGGATATGGCGTCGATTTCGCCGACGTGGTCCGCGACGAGCCCGACGCGGCGCTGGGCAATGGCGGATTGGGGCGGCTGGCGGCCTGTTTTCTCGATAGCCTGTCCTGTCTTGGCATACCGGCCTATGGCTATGGTATCCGCTATGCGCATGGCTTGTTCCGGCAGTCGTTCGACCAGGGTGTTCAGGTTGAAATGGCTGAGGACTGGCTGCGCCACCAGCACAACTGGGAATTCGAACGCGCCGAATGCTTATATGATATCGGGTTTGGCGGCGACGTGCGCGAAACTGGTGATCGGGCGGTCTGGACCCCGACCGACGTGGTGAGCGCACAGGCCTATGACACCCCGGTGCCGGGCTGGCGGGCAGGCTGGACCAACACGCTCAGGCTGTGGTCGGCCAAGCCGAAGAAGATCTTCGATCTGGAGCCGTTCAACCGCGGCGAATACATGGAGGCCGCCGCCCCCGAGGTGTTGGCCGAAACCATCAGCCGGGTGCTCTATCCCGACGACAGCACCGAGATCGGCAAGACGCTGCGCCTGCGTCAGGAATACTTCTTTTCCGCCGCGTCCCTGCAAGACCTGTTGCGCCGGTTCCTGGCGCATAACGGCGATCTGCGTGCCCTGCCTGCCAAGGTGGCGATCCAGATGAATGACACGCACCCCGCGATTGCCGGTCCGGAACTGGTCCGGCTGCTGGTTGACGGGCAGGGGTTCGGCTTTGACGAGGCGTTCGAGATCGCCCGCGGCACGCTGAACTATACCAACCATACATTGCTGCCCGAGGCGCTCGAGGCCTGGGATACGCAGTTGATGGCAGACACATTGCCGCGCCACATGCAGCTGATCGAGCGCATGGATGAGCGGTTGCAGAAGGACGCCAGGGCCGGGCGAGGCGCCGCGCGCATTGTCGAGGACGGCAAGGTCAACATGGGTACGCTGGCCTTTACCTGCGCCAACCGGGTGAATGGCGTTTCGGCGTTGCATACCGATCTGATGAAGCGGACCGTGTTCAGAGATCTGCACCAGATCTATCCCGACCGCATCCTGAACCAGACCAACGGCGTGACGCCGCGCCGGTGGCTGCATGGCTGCAACCCCGGACTGCGCGGCCTCTTGAACGAGACGATCGGGGCCGATTGGGTCTGTGATCTGGAACAGTTGGAAAAGATCGCGCCGCTGGCCGATGATGCCGGTTTCCGCCAGCGGTTCATGCAGGTGAAACAGGATAACAAGCTGAAGCTGACCGCCTGGGTCAAGGACCGCTTGGGCATCGAGATCTCGCCCGACGCCATGTTCGACATTCAGATCAAGCGGATCCACGAATACAAACGTCAGCTGATGAACGCGCTGGAAACGGCGGCCCTGGCCAATGGCATCCGTCGCGATCCCGAGGCCGGTTGGACCCCGAGGGTCAAGATCTTCGGGGGTAAGGCGGCGCCGGCCTATCTCGACGCCAAGAACATCATCCGGCTGATCAATGACATCGCCCTGTCGATCAACAACGACCCGGTGATCGGGGATCGCCTCAAGGTGATCTATCCGCCCAATTACAACGTCTCGATGGCGGAAATCCTGATCCCGGCGGCGGACCTGTCGGAACAGATTTCGACCGCCGGCAAGGAGGCCTCGGGCACGGGCAACATGAAGTTCGCCCTCAACGGTGCCGTGACCATCGGCACGCTGGATGGTGCCAACGTGGAAATCCGCGATCATGTCGGCGACGACAACATCTATATCTTCGGCATGACCGCGGACGAGGTGCAGGCGGCGCGCGCGGGCTATGATACGCAGGCCCATATCGACCAGAGCCCGATCCTGAGCGAAGTGATCGACCAGATCCGCGAAGGGGTCTACTCCCCCGGCGATCCCACCCGCCACTGGCCGGTGCTCGAGAAGCTGCTGCGCGATGACTATTTCATGGTCGCCGCCGATTTCGATGCCTATTGGGCGGCGCAGCGCCAGACCGATCAGGGCTTTGCCGACAAGGATCGGTGGGCCCGCATGGCGGTGCTGAATACCGCGCATTCAGGGTGGTTCTCGTCAGACCGCACAATTCAGGGTTATGCCCGCGACATCTGGGGCGTCACATCCCTTGCGGGAGCAACGCAATGACAGCCGCAGCCTATGAACCGGGGTTCGATGCCGCCACCAGCGAGGCGCTTTTGAGTGGTGCCATGTGCGATCCGTTCGCCGTTCTCGGGCCGCACAGGAATGGCCGCCGCTGGAGCGTGACGGCCCTGTTGCCCGGGGCGGAAACCGTTGAGGTTATCGACGGCACGACCGGCAAGCGCGCGGCGGTGCTCAACCGGCTGGATGGGCGCGGGCTGTTTTCGGGATTTGTGCGCAAGGGGGTCGCAACCGGGCCGTATCGCTTGCGCGCAAGGAGTGGCGACACCAGCTGGGAGCAGGAGGACGCCTATCGCTTTGCCCCGGTCCTGGGCGAGATGGATGAATACCTGATCGCCGAGGGCGCGCATCTGGAGCTGTGGAACAGCCTCGGGGCGCATCCGATCACGCATCAGGGCGCAAAAGGCGTGCATTTCGCGGTGTGGGCACCGGCGGCCTCCCGGGTTTCCGTTGTCGGCGCGTTCAATCAATGGGACGGGCGCCGCCATGTCATGCGGTCACGCGGGACCACCGGCGTCTGGGAGATTTTCATTCCCGGTCTGGCCGAAGGCGCCATCTACAAATACGAGATCAGGGATCAGGCGGGCACAATCCTGCCGCTGAAGGCCGATCCTGTGGGCTTCGGGGCCGAACATCCGCCGTCGACCGCTTCGGTGGTGCGCGATCTGCACCGGTTCGAATGGTCCGACGGCGATTGGATGGCCAACCGGGCCGAGCGCAACCGACATGACAGGCCGGTTTCGATCTACGAGGTCCACCTAGGATCGTGGAAACGCAAGGCGGACGAGGGCAACCGGCCGCTGAGCTACCTCGAATTCGCGGGCGAGCTGGTGGATTACGTGCGCGGCATGGGCTTCACCCATATCGAGCTGATGCCGATCTCGGAGTTTCCGTTCGATGGCTCGTGGGGCTATCAGCCGATCGGGCTTTTCGCGCCCACCATCCGCTATGGCACGCCCGACGAGTTTCGCCATTTCATCAATGCCTGCCACCGCGCCGGGCTGGGCGTGTTGCTCGACTGGGTGCCGGGGCATTTCCCGACCGACGAACATGGGCTGGGCCGGTTCGACGGAACGGCGCTCTATGAACATGCCGACCCGAGGGAAGGGTTCCATCAGGACTGGAACACACTGATCTACAATTATGGCCGGCGCGAGGTTCAGAATTTCCTCGTCGCCAATGCGCTCTACTGGATTCGCGAGTTTCACATCGACGGGCTGCGCGTCGATGCGGTGGCCTCGATGCTCTATCGCGACTATTCGCGCAAGGATGGCGAATGGGTGCCCAACGAATTTGGCGGGCGGGAAAACCTGGAGGCCATCGCGTTTCTGCAGCGCACCAACGAGCTGGTCTACAAGGCCGATGCCGGGGTGATGATGGTGGCCGAGGAAAGCACCTCGTTTCCCGGGGTCAGCAAGCCGGTCGATCAAGGCGGGCTGGGCTTCGGCTTCAAGTGGAACATGGGCTGGATGAATGACACGCTCGACTATATCGGGCGCGATCCGATCCACCGTTCGCATCACCATCACCAGATGACCTTCGGCCTGACCTACGCGTTCTCGGAAAACTTCTTGCTGCCGATCAGTCACGACGAGGTGGTGCATGGCAAGGGCTCGATGCTTTCGAAGATGCCGGGCGAGGGGTTCGACAAATTCGCCGGCCTGCGCGCCTATTACGGCTTCATGTGGGGCCATCCCGGCAAGAAGCTGTTGTTCATGGGGCAGGAATTTGCCCAAGGGGCTGAATGGAACCATGACCAGTCGCTGGACTGGCATTTGCTGGAGCACCATTGGCACAGCGGCATGCAAGGCTGGGTCAAGGCTCTGAACCGCGTCTATGGCGAGACGCCGACGCTCTACGAGACAGATTGCGAGGCCAGCGGGTTCTATTGGCTTGAGGTCGATCAGTCTGACATGTCGGTCTATGCCTGGGTCCGGCAAGGCGAAAACGGCACTGACCCGGTGATCGTTGTCTGCAATTTCACACCGACCCCGCGCGAAGGCTATCGGCTGGGCGTTCCGGGTGAGGGCCGTTGGGAGGTTGTGCTGAACAGCAATGCAGAAGAATTCGGCGGATCGGGGCATGGCCCGGTTTCGTGCGAAAGTGAACCCATCGCCTGGAGTGGGCAACCGCTGTCCATCTGTTTCGACCTGCCCGGCAACACGGCACTGTTCCTGCGACTGCGGAACGGCCGGACCAGGTGAAGGCGAGTTCCGGTTTGACGTCTCGCCGGTTCCTGCTCGCAGATACCGGTGGCACGAAAGCACGGTTCGCGGCGTTGCGGGAAGACCAGATGGTGAGGTTCGTGTCGCGCGAAACCGAATAGGGCAAGGCGCTGCTGTCGCTGGCGCGGGTGTTTACGCGAAACTATACCGAAGTACCGGAAATTGCCGTTGTCGCGGCTGCCGGGCAGGTCCGCGACTACAGGGTGGCGCTGACCAACGCCAAGCAGCGATTGGACGGCGCGGCGCTGCCGCAGGCACCCGGCGCAGGCGTGGCATGTCACATCAACGATTTCGCGGCGGCTGCATGGCCAACTCTGGCGGTGAAGCCGAATGGTCCCAGGGTGTTGTCCGCGCCGCCTGAGCTGTCGCCGTCTTCAGGGGTGGTGATCGGCCCCGGCGCCGGGCTAGACGTCGCGGCCTTGGTCAAGTCCGGCGACATTATCCATTTCCAATCTGGAGAAGGCGAGCATTTCGGGATCGGACCGCGCAATGCCTTTGAAACAGAGGCGTTGCAGGCCTTGCGCGCGCAGTGGCCAGAGGTGTTTTTCGGCGAAACCCCGATCATGGACGCCGAAGGTCCGTTAAGTGGAACCGGCTTGCAGCTGGTCTACAAGGCCACTTGGATGGCCGAGGAAAAACGGGGTGATCCTCTCCAGCCAGTGGGCATTTTCGAGCGCGCACGGGCCGCGAGCGATCCGATAGCAGCCAAGACCGTCGATATTTTCAAGGCGCATTTCGCGCACCTGGCCGGCGATTTCGGTTTGGTTTTCGGCGCCGACGGGGCGTTAGCCAAG